>JABDRK010000205.1 GCA_013041785.1 Eudoraea sp. | reverse complement strand
GCCCAAACCAATCAGTTTATCCGAACCGGGGCTGCAGAATTGGGGTTTACCGCCTTGTCGGTTGTGATGTCACCCCAACTTGAAGGTGTTGGTAGCTGGACCCTGCTGCCCCGGGATCAGTATACGCCCATAGCCCAGGGCATCTTAGTCCTTAGTAATGCGCAAAAATCCCCGGATAATGCTGTAAAATTTCATACTTTTCTACAGAGTGAGACCGGACAGCAAATTTTAAACAAATACGGCTACCTCAGCAAGAATGAATAGGCTTAAAGGGCACATCAGGGAGATTGAAGTTGCGGGCAACCTTTCCCGGGTAACCGTGGAATTGCCGACCGGAATCAGGGTTAACGCCATAGTAATCGAAACCCCGGAAACAGCTTCCTACCTTGAACTGAACCGGACTATCCATGTATTGTTCAAGGAGACCGAAGTGATCCTCGCCAAGGATCCACAAGTCTCCATAAGCCTGAACAATAGGATTTCCGGGGAAATTACCTCCCTGAAAACGGGATCCTTGTTTTGTGAGGTCGCTTTACAAACTTCCGCAGGCGCTATTCAGGCATTGATCAGCAAAGATACCCTGGATACGTGGCCATTAAAGGCTGGCGAGACAGTCACCGCTATGGTTAAAATGAACGAAATTATGCTTCAGGAATGATCGACTGGGGACCTATATACCTGACCTTAAAACTGGCCCTGGCCACTACCTTCGTCCTACTGCTGGTAGGTATTCCTTTGGGATTTTGGCTTTCCCGTACCCGGGGATGGTGGAAGCCCATAGTGGAAACCCTGGTGAGTATGCCGCTGGTGCTTCCACCGACGGTAATTGGGTTTTATTTTCTGATTGCTTTTGGTCCCGAAAACTTCCTCGGGAGCTGGATCGATAAATGGTTAGGGATTAAACTGGTATTTTCCTTTCCGGGCCTGGTGCTCGCATCTGTCCTGTATAGCCTGCCTTTTATGGTGCAACCCATACATTCCGGCCTGGCCGGCCTCCCCCCTTCCCTTTTGGAGGCTTCAAAACTCATGGGAAAATCGAGCTGGACCACGCTTATTAAGGTGGGCCTTCCCAATATAAAACCTTCCCTGCTCACTGGAATTATCCTGGCCTTTGCACATACCGTTGGGGAATTCGGGGTGGTTTTGATGATTGGCGGCAGTATCCCGGACAAAACCCGTGTGGCCTCTATTGCGATTTATGAAGAAGTCGAGGCCCTGAATTATGGTGCAGCCCACACCTATTCCCTGCTGCTCCTGGCCCTTGCCTTCGCGGTATTACTCAGTGTTTATCTCATTAACGGCGGGTACCTAAAACGATTCTGGAGATGATAGCGCTGAATATCCATAAAATGCTAAAAGCCGAGGGTGGTACCATGGACCTGCATATCAATACTGCGATTCATCCCGGGGAACTGGTTGCCCTCTATGGACCCTCCGGGGCCGGAAAAACCTCTACCCTGAGAATGCTGGCCGGGCTGATGGATCCGGATTCGGGTACGATTTCAAATGACGATACTCCCTGGTTCGATGCAACACGAAAAATAAACCTGAACCCGGGGAAACGTAAAATCGGGTACGTCTTTCAGGACTATGCGCTTTTTCCAAATATGAGCGTAAGGCAAAACCTGCAGTTTGCCCAAAAGAAAAGGGGGAACAGCCAATTGATTTCTACCCTGCTGGACATGGTGGAACTTACCGATCTACAAGACCACAAACCCGCGACCTTATCCGGAGGCCAAAAACAGCGGGTGGCCCTGGCGCGTGCCCTGGCACAGGAACCGGAAATCCTCTTACTGGATGAACCTTTAACTGCACTTGATCCCAAAATGCGGCTTAAACTTCAGGAATACCTGATTCGCGTACACCGCGAGTTTCAGCTGACTACCCTATTGGTAACGCACAGTATCAGTGAGATCAGCAGGCTTGCCAATAAGGTGCTTGTCCTGGAAAAAGGAAAAGTTGCCAGGGAAGGAATCCCTTCAGAGGTACTGTTGAAACATAATGTTAGTGGCAAATTCAAGTTTGTAGGGGAAGTCATTTCCCTGGAAGCCGCTGATTTGATGTATGTGGTTCATGTCCTGGTGCAGGAGCAACCCATACGCGTCATTGCCACTGCAGAGGAAGCCCGGGGGCTGAAACCCGGAGATCAGGTGATCGTAGCTTCCAAAGCCTTCAATCCGCTCATCTATAAACTGGAGGCCTAGCATATTTTTACCGGAATTAAGTACCTTGTATGCATGTCGTTGATTTCTGAAAAAGCCGCCTTGCTGTTGATAGACATCCAAAAGGGTTTGGATGAAGTTGCTTTTTATGGAGCAGGCAGGAACAACCCCGGGGCCGAACAGCAAGCAGCTGCCCTCCTGGACAGGTGGCGAAGCCTGGGATTGCCCATCTTTCATATCCGGCACAGTTCCCAAAATCCGGATTCCCCCTTGCACGCTTCCAAAAACGGTTTTTCAATTAAGGAAGTGGTCAAACCTTTGAATGGCGAGCCGGTAATTACCAAAAATGTAAACAGTGCTTTTATCGGCACAAATCTTCTGGAGTTATTGAAGCAAGTACCCACCCAGACCGTGGTGTTGGCAGGGCTTACCACCAATCACTGCGTTTCCTCCACCGCAAGGATGGCCGGAAATCTGGGATTGAAAACCTTTGTGGTTTCCGATGCCGTAGCGGCCTTTGACAACCGGGATCTCAACGGAAAGCATTTGGATGCAGAACTCATGCATCAAACTGCACTTGCCAGTATACAGGAGGAGTTTGCTATGGTAACTGACACAGACCATATCTTGTCCCTCCTCAAGACCTGAGCGTCTTCCTCAATTGAATCAAAATAATAAGGACTACAGATGCAGCCCTTAATATCTTGTTTTTAATCGGTGTATTTATTTGGCCACATTCACAGCGCGGGTTTCCCGTATTACGGTAACCTTAACCTGCCCCGGATAGGTCATATCGGTTTGGATCTTCTGGGAAATTTCAAAAGAGAGCTGGGC
>JABDRK010000184.1 GCA_013041785.1 Eudoraea sp. | reverse complement strand
ACAATATGAAATACATCAAAGCAGGGACCTATGGTACAGGAGATGCGGTTTATGCCTGTGATGCCTTAACGGGAAATTGTACGGAGTTTCATTCCTTATTTATTTCTCTGGCCAGGTCGGCTGATATACCAGCTCGTTTTGCCGTGGGGGCAGGGATTCCCTCAGATCGGGATGACGGCGGAATAGACGGCTACCATTGCTGGGCCGAATTTTATGCGGAAGGGAAGTGGTGGCCTGTGGACATCAGTGAGGCCAATAAGTATACCGCCCTGGCTACCTATTATTTTGGGCGTCACCCGGCAAACCGGATTGAGTTCACCAGGGGTAGGGATCTTGTTCCTGAACCCGGCCCGGTGGGCGGACCCATCAATTTTCTCGCTTATCCGGTAATGGAAATTGGAAATACGCCTGCTTTTCCGAAAACCTTCTTTTCTTTTCAAAGGAAATCGGAGCAGGGGAGTTAAAGGCTGCGAAAATTACTCTCCGCTAACCGAATCCTTTTTAGTTGGGTGTTCTTCCCCGGAAGGATGCTCATCGCCTTCTTCTGAGGGATGTTCTTCACTTGAGGGGTGTTCTTCCCCTTCAGGGTGCTCACTACTTTCAGCCTGAACTTCTGTCTGTTCAGCATCTTCTTTTTTCTTTGTATCCCTGCAAGAGGAGAGGGCGCCGGCACCTATAAAGAGGAATAAGGCAGCCAAAAGGGCCGTGAATTTCAATTTTTTTAAGTGGTTCATAGTTCTGTGATTTAAGTCGTTAAGAAATCGGTAATCAAAGTAAGAATTTGCTTTGCGTAAAGATACCAAATTTCAACCGAAGCTTTAATTCGGTACTTTTAATCCAAAGGAACATTCCAAAACAGACAAAATGAATCGCAGATTACTATTAGGTTTAATGGGCGTTGCTCCCCTGGCTCTTATATCTTCAAAAATCCCTGACAATGACAATCCTTTAATCGCCGATCTGATCAAGCGATGGAAGAGGTCTAAGGAATACACTTTAGCCGTGCTGGATGCCATGCCGGCGGAGTCTCTCGAGTTTTCGCCTACCGCTGAACAGATGAGTTTTGCGCAGCATTTTTTACATCTGGGCTTTACCAACAACATGTTTCTGGGGATTCTTTTGGATACGAAAACTTACCCGGATTATGAGGCGCTTACGAAAGCCGACTTTTGGCTGGAACGGCCTGATCCCATCAATTTGATGCAACCTGATAAGCTGCAACAAAGGGATGCTACTGTCAATAAGACTTTGGTGGCGAAATATGTTTCGGACACTTTTGATTATGCGATCGCGGGCATAAGCACCTTAACAGACGGCAGGTTGGCAAAAGGGGAGCAGCAGGTAAAACCCTGGTATCTGGAGGGCCATACCAATCTCGACCTTATCCTCCGAGGGGAAGGTCATACCACCCATCATAGAGCTCAGGCTATTGTCTACTTGAGGTTGAAGGGTATTCAGCCCCCGGGCTATTCAAAATTCAATACGCTATAAATTAAATGCTATTTCTAGCAGAACCTTATAAGAATGGTCCAAAAGTTTATCCTTGATTTATCTCCGAGAAAGGCAGCAATAACTGTAGGTATTGCATTTATCACCTCTGTTTTGATCGTTACTTTGGTCGATGACTTTCTCTTACCCAATTTTGTGGTGCCCGGAGATAAAGAGGCATTGGCAAAAGATATCGAAGCCAACGGCAGGCTTTTTGGTTTTGCCGTTGCCGGTTATCTGGCAGTGCTTATACTCGATGCTATTATTGGTCTCGCACTTTATGTAGTCCTTAAGCCCGCAAATAAGAAGCTTGCATCAATGACGGCGGTATTCAGGCTGCTATATGCTTTTGTATTGGTACTTGGGTTGATTGCCTTGGTACTAAAAAGTATTGACGTTTACGGCTATGCCACTATAAAAATTGTGGGATATGTATTTTTTGCCCTACATATACTTATTCTTGGGTATTCGGTCTTTAAATCGGGATATATCCCGAAAAGTCTTGGGGTATTATTAATACTTGCATCGTTTACCTACATGGTGTTTTTTATAGATATTCATATACCAGAATTCCTAAAGCCGGTGATTATGTTAATCATGGCCATCGCAGAACTGGCATTAAGTATCTGGCTTATCGTTAAAAGAAATAGTTTGCCTGAAAAAATTAAGTATTGAAGTAACAAGCTTAACCTCCTTTAGGGGTAACTATCTTCCCGTTTGCAGGTCGTAAGAGGTTTCTGTTTTGTTCCCTGCGTCATCCCAGTATTCCCAGGTGATTTTAGTAAAACCAAAAGCAACTTCATCTACCAAAGTTCCTTCCGCATCCCCGGCAGAGGTAGTGCGAACGCTTTTAACGCGCACATTGTTAAGCGTGATTTTGTAATACAATCGGCCATTGGCGGTCACCATATCCAGTTCCAGTTCCGGAACTACCTGTCCTTTGGCGCACAGTTCCATCAGTTGGGGAGTGGCTTTGTCAACTTTTTTACTGACCGTGACATCCTCAAAATCAGCGGCTCTTCTTTGCCTCCCGGACGCCATGTCTGCTGATGCCTGGGCGATACCCTGGCTAAAACTCTCAATGTTGATCCAGTCTTTATGCGCTCTTTCGGTTGATTCTCCTTTGATATCTCCAATTTTTAAATACGCACTTTGGGTA
>JABDRK010000170.1 GCA_013041785.1 Eudoraea sp. | reverse complement strand
TTTATAGCTGCGTCTTCCCAGTTCCAGGCATCGAACTGCACAATAGTAGAGCTCCCGGAAATCCTTCCTCCCTTTGGGGTTGCCTGCCCAATGAGGACACCATTGGGCCTCATACTTTCGACCACCTTGGATTCTGCATTATACGCAATAATACTTCTTACATGCGGGATCATGGCTCCTACCTCGTCCTGGTCATTACTGGCCCTGACTGCATTGACTTCAATTAAGCCAAGGGATTTCCCAGGGGCAATAAAGCCCGGATAGATATGTTTACCGTTAGCGTTGATTACCCGGCCTTTTGTGGAGGCATCTGCCCCAATGGCCGTGATCTTTCCATCTTCAAAGACAAGGGTACATTTCTCAATCACTTCTCCGTTGCCAATATGGGCCGTAGCACCAGTAATACTAATGGCCTCCGTTTGTTCCGGTGCCGGAGTTTGCTGTGCCATACCGGTTGTGAAACAACCAATTAAGGCGATCAGGTATAGGTATATATTTTTCATCATCATAAATATTATAGGCTGTCGCAATGAAATTTTTCTTTTTTAAGCTGGGCAGGTTTTCTGGTGTTCGCCCCGCCTTCCTTCTCTTTCAGCATCATCTGAATAAGCCGGTTACGTTCGTTGGCAATCGCCTTGCGCTGCATCTGGTCTTTCTCCAGATCGAAGTAGGTAGTCCCCTCGATTATCGTCTTTTCCGCTTTTGCGTAGACCGACATAGGATGGGTATTCCACAACACGAGGTCGGCATCTTTACCCTCTTTGATGCTCCCCACACGGTCATCGATATGGAGTAGTTTGGCCGGGTTGATGGTTACCATTTTCCAGGCCTCTTCTTCAGACAAGCCACCATACTTAATGGTCTTGCCCGCTTCCTGGTTAAGGCGTCTGGACATTTCTGCATCATCACTATTGATAGCCACTGTCACCCCTTGTTTTGCCATAATGGCGGCATTATAAGGGATAGCATCTTTTACCTCATATTTGTAAGCCCACCAATCGCTGAACGTGGAACCTCCTGCACCGTGAGCAGCCATTTTATCAGCCACTTTATAACCTTCCAAGATATGGGTGAACGTATTCAATGTAAACCCAAATTTTTCAGCCACTTTCATCATCATATTGATCTCACTTTGTACGTAAGAGTGACAACTAATAAAACGTTCTCCATTCAGGATCTCGGCAAGGACTTCCATCTCCTCATCATAGCGATAGGCCTGTCCGCTTTTCTTTTTAATGTCATACTCCCTGGCCCTCTGGAAATAGTCGGTGAAGACCTGTTCTACTCCCATCCTGGTTTGCGGGAATCGATCAAAACTTTGCCAGTTGCTTTGTTTGACATTTTCTCCCAACGCAAATTTGATAAACTTAGGTCCGTTGCTATAAATCATATCAGAAGCGCTCTCTCCCCACTTAAGCTTTAATACGGCAGAGCGGCCTCCAATTGGGTTGGCAGATCCATGGAGCAGCTGGAGCGAAGTGACCCCACCTGCCAGATTCCTGTAGATGTCAACATCTTCAGGGTCTACGACATCGGTCATTTTTACTTCGGCCGTAGAATTATGACCGGCCTCATTAACAGCTAATGCTGCTATGTGGCTATGCTCATCGATAACCCCGGCCGTAAGGTGTTTGCCACTGGCATCAATTACGCGTGCTCCTCCGGCACTTAGGTTTTGCCCAATCTTTGTAATCTTCCCTTTTTTGACCAGTACATCTGTATTTTCGAGGATACCTGCCTCTTCACTGGTCCAGACGGTTGCGTTCTTAAACAAGAGATCTTCCTGTGCAGGTTTAGTCTGGTAACCGTAACCTACATTGGGGTAGGTCATAGGCACTACTTCCGGGCTGCTCATCTCACCATTATCTTTCTTTGTGGAATCTGCTGCAGCTGTTTTTCTAGCATTGAAAGACGACTCTATTCCATTGGGGAGTATCAGTCGACCACGGATATCATCCTCATCGGGACTTACCCTGGCGGTCATCCGGTGTCTTTCCTCTCCCTCCGGGTTGGTGAAAGACAGTTCAAGCCAGTCTTCCTTAAAAGAAAATTTGGATTTGTACTTCAAGGTGTCCCGCTTGATCTCAGACTTGGGTTTGGAAGCTTCTCCGGTTACCGACCATTTATAGGTAATTCCTCCGGCTACCAGGTCGTATTCTCCACGGATATCTTTTTGTCCCAGGTCATTGATTACATATTTCCTGCCCTGTACCCAGTTTTCATATAGGTTGGTGTTCTTTTCAAAGAGCTCGCCTGAAGTAATCAGGAAATTAGCCTGCTTTCCCGGGTCCAGGGTACCCAGCTGATTCTCTTTTCCCAGTATCTGAGCGGGTACGGTAGTCAGGGCTGCAAGGGCTTTCTCACTGGATAACCCATAGCGGATAGCTTTTATAAGCTGTTCTTTGAATTTCGAAGGGGACTTAAGCTGATGCAACGTGAAGGAGAAAGTTACCCCATTTTCAGCCAGCACTTTAGGATTAGTAGGGGCCTGGTTCCAGTGCCTCATATCCTTAAGGGCAATGTATCCAGCCTGGTACGGGTTGGATACATCATAAGGATCCGGGAAGTTTAGCGGTACGATGAGCCGTGCGTTGGTACCCTTGATATCCTCAATGTTTTCATATTCATCGCCTCCGGCAAGCAGGGTATATTGAATGCCAAAGGCATCTCCTATACCATCGGCACGAAGGACATTCCCTTTATCCCCGGCTTCAAAGATCTGCACAAGCTTACTGTTGGCATTCAGGGCTTCCAGCGAACGGTCGCGGGTATTGCTGTTGCCCTTGGCATACCATGAAGCGTCATGGTACATTTGCCTCAGTAAGGCCATGGCCCCCATAAGCGAAGTGGGGTAAGACTGCCTTTTAGCTACACTCTTATTAAAAGAAAAATATTGGGCGGATTGATCATCCAGAATACGCTCTCCATCAGAACCCTCACTGTTGAGGGCCACCAGGAGCCCTGTACCCCGGGCGATACCGTCATGGATATGGGTATTTACCGTTCCAAATCCTGCTTTTTGGAGTTCTTTGGCCTTTTTGGTGTCGTACTTGAATTTAGAGATTGCGCTATTTTCCGGCATGATATGATCATTCCAGTAATAGCCCTCCCTGGAGGCATCGTACTGCGCGGAACGCCCTCCTCCTGCAGCTCTTTTGGGTTTGGTTACCCCAAAGTCAGAGAAGGCATCAATAAAGGAGGGATATATCGACTTCCCAGCAAGGTTAACGGTAACCGTGTTTTTGGGTATCGTAACTGCATTCCCAACCGCTATAACCTTGTCTTTTTGTATCAGCAGGGTAGCGTTTTGCAGTACCTTTTCAGGACTCACATGGATCGTTGCGTTCGTAAATGCGGTGTAATTGTTTTTGGGCGTCTTTACGCCATCATTCTTGGGAAAGTAATCCTGACCCAGAACCAGGGAAAACCATCCAACCCCTATCAGGGCAGACAGCAAGAAGCGTTTACTCATTATTTTGGATTTGATTAGTATTTTTCGGGTCCCTAAAAATAGACGAAGTCTGAAGATAACGTATTGCTTTAGACTTTTTTTAACGTTTTATTCGACCGGCTTTTTTACCGTAGCGAGGGGACTAAAGGATTTTTTTCATGATAGTTCACCAGCAGGGAAACTACCAGTCCGTAACTCCTGATTCCTTGTTTTTGACGGTTTGCTTTTAAGAAGGTATTGAAGATGGATTTAAAAACAGGCTCCATAGGGTTCTCGTATTTCTTCCAAAAAGCATTGACTTCTTCATAGTTTCGTTTCACCCCGGGATGGAGTTGTGCATATATGCGTTCATAGGCGGCCTGGTCCTTGAGGCGGAGTTCCCTAAGGCAATAACCCAGCGCATAGGCGCTGGCGGAATACCGGAAATAAATATCCTCGTTATACAATGTTGCGAGGTACCCAATAAAATTCACCTCGTTCTCTGCTGAATACCCTAATTGATGCCCAATCTCATGTCCGGAAACTACCGGGTAACGGAATTTTGGGATCTTTCCATTTACCTGTGCCTCATGGGTAAACGGGTTGAGGTATCCTCCATAACCCATATACGACAGGCCTGTACTAAACAGCGACTTTTTGAGACTTGGCTGTGAATATTTGAGGGAAGGGTAATCGCCTTGCAGTAATTCATAGCCTCTTAGTGTTTTTTGAAAGATTTCGGCTTTTGTCATGGGGTAGGTAACTGATAAAGAGTCCTGCCCGGTTATCCTCAATTGCAGGGCATTGGTGGTTGCCATCAGTTGTTCTGTGACTGATTCCAGGGCTTCCTGGGAATACTTGTCAGACAGCCCAAGCGATTTGTGCAGGGGTTCCCTGTAGTAATTCATCCCCCAGGATAAATAAAAAGTGAGATGGGCTACGGATAATACCATTAGCAAATCCCTGAGGAGGACCAGCGGTTTTCTTCTTAACATGTTCCATTCCCGATAAAGGTATCTCACGGCCAGTATGAACAGAGCGGCATATAGCAGATCTCCGGCGGAAAAAGGGATCCAGCCGAACAATGTTCTAAAAAACCGGGAAATCTGAGGATATATGCCCTGACTGTAATATGCTTCTACCCATTGCGGGAAAAGAGCCAGGATGCGCACCAGAATAATCTGGGGAATAAGAGAAATTGCTACACCATTTTTCCATCGGTTTCTCATCACATCCAAAAGTAGGGATTTCTCTCGCTTGGTTGCGTTCCATGACGTATTTTTGAATGAAATTTTATACCATGGATAACGATATCAGAAATCTCTTACCGGAAGTTGTTTGGAATAACTTTGCCGACCTGAATGCGGTACCACGACCCTCAAAAAAAGAAGAGCGGGTTATTGCATTTATGTTGGATTTTGGTCAAGGCCTTGGGCTGGAAACGCTTAGGGATGAGGTGGGTAATGTGATAATTAGAAAACCGGCCACCTCCGGGATGGAAAACAGGAAAACAGTAACGCTGCAGTCCCATCTGGACATGGTTCACCAAAAAAACAACGATACGGTATTCGATTTTGATAAACAGGGCATCCTGATGGAAGTGGATGGCGATTGGGTCAAAGCCAGGGGAACTACCCTGGGTGCGGACAACGGAATGGGAGTGGCCGCGATTATGAGCCTTTTGCAAAGTAAGGATATACCACACCCGCCATTAGAGGCGCTGTTTACCATAGATGAGGAAACCGGAATGACTGGTGCTAAAGGATTAAAAGGGGGTGTGCTTCAGGGTGAAATCCTGTTAAACCTGGATACGGAAGAAGATGACGAGATCGACATTGGCTGTGCAGGGGGAATAGATATTACGGCAAAGGGGAATTATAAAGTAAAAGTCCCCAATCCGGACCATAAGGCATATCGTATCAATATTAAAGGATTGCAAGGGGGCCATAGTGGAATGGATATTCATAAAGGCCTGGGCAATGCCAACAAGATTATGAACCGGTTACTTTTCAATTCCTTTTCTGATTTTGGTATTGCACTGGCACAGCTCAAGGGCGGTGGTTTACGCAATGCTATACCACGAGAAAGCAGTGCGGTCATAACTGTTCCAAAAGCAAAGGATAATGCCTTCAAGAAGAAATTTCAGGAATGGTCGGAAGAAATCACACAGGAATACAAACCGATTGAGCAGGGTTTGTCTATTCGGACAGATGAAACTGAAAATCCTGATGGGGTAATGGAATCTGAAGCCTTTGAAAACCTTACCAAAGCAGTCTATAGTGCCCATAACGGGGTCTACCGCATGAGTCCGGCTATTGCGGATCTGGTG
>JABDRK010000166.1 GCA_013041785.1 Eudoraea sp. | reverse complement strand
GTACAGGTGATACATTAGAGACGACATGCCATCGAACCCGATTGTGCCGAAAAGTTGTTCGTAATGCAATTTACCGTCTTCCTTTTTAAAAATGGTGTGTCTTTTGTGCGGGATTTTTCCCAATTTGTGATAGAGTGGCATGTTCCTGACGCAGTTTTTTAATTCCCATAAAATTACGATAAAATCCCCTCTTGGTGAAGTGCGGACGGGGAAAAGTAGTCCATGGTGTATTGTTGTTTGACCGGGCATAATCCAACAAAAAAAGCCTCCCAAACTGGAAAGCCTTTCATTGGTTTGCCCATTGTCCTTTTCAGGGTTTCTGGGTTACAACCTGGTATTAGCTAATACTAATACCCAACACAACACGGTAAAGATACGAAAGCTTTTCCATTCCCCATTTATTTTCTTGGAGAATACTATTTCAAGGATGGGGAGGGGCTGTTCTCCGATGCCTGAACGTATTTACAATTACCTTAACAAAACTCCAAGGGAATATTAAATATCTTGCAAATAAAAATGCGAACGTCAGCTATGTTTTGGGTGGGCGCTACCACCATGTTACTTGTCATGGTAACCATTATGGTAACGATGAACTTTCCATTCAATTGGGTATTCTATGTAACGGTACTGGGACAAATTATGATAGTATACATGGTATACCGGGTACTTACAGATAATTATACCACGGAAAAAACATTTGAAGATTTTTACGAGGACGTCCCTATGCGGGGAGAATATATCTCCCGGGAAAATAGGTGAAAATTAATTCCCCTTCCTTACTCCGGTAATACCAATAAGGGTATTCTGGTATGAAACGCTACGCGTTTGACGACCGGTTCACGCACCAGTTCTTCTAGGAAACCATGGCGATAATGAACCATTGCCAGCATATCGATATTGCTTTCTTCAAGATAATTCTGGAGCACATCCGATTTACTCGCATAATACGGAAGACTCTGCAAGGTACTTCGGATAGGAGCAAAATAATCCAGCAATAAATCCCGGTTTCCTTTCTGGAAATCATCCAGCTCTTCACGTTGCTGTATATGCAGAATTTGTATGGCCGATTCAAATCGGTCGGCAAGCTGTTTCAATGGAGCCAGTATCCTGGGGCTGAAACTGCGCTTGAAATTCGTGGTAAACCCAATTTGTCCGGGAGTGCGGTATTTGAAATTACTGGGGATAGTCAACACCGGGCAATTTTTGCTCGATTTGATTATGCGAACGGTATTACTTCCCATAAAAACCTCATCAATACCAGATGCCCCTTTGGTGCCTGATATGATCAGGTCTATTTTCTCCGATTCTACAATCTCCCGAATTTGTTCCGTAAGCAAACTGAACGAAGAAATGGTTTCAAACTTATGCCCGGGGTTTGGATATTTCGTTTTTATTTGTTCAACGACATTTACCAGGCCATTTTCTGACTGGTGTCGAACATTGTCTTCCAACATACCCCCCTGGACGGTTGTAGCCATAAATCTGCTGTGCACAATAGCCGGGGTATAGGTATTAACTAGATAAAAAGTGCAGGGTTCCTGTTCGAATAAGTTTAGTGCATACTCGGTGGCGTTCCATGCATTTTCAGAAAAGTCCGTCGGAAGCAAGATTTTAATCATGGCCACAGTATTACAATTTTAGTGGTAAATGTAGCCGTGCAAACTCGTGCAAACAATGACAAATGTCAGGTTTTACGGGGACTTCCCAATAAGGTGTTCAAAAAGGGGAGCAATCCCAATCTAAATTTATGAATACGCTCTTCTTAGTAATTGGTGTATTTAGTGGATCAGAGGCAAGCGATTAACAAGAAGAAAAAGGAATGCCTAAAATCCTTCAGCAAGATCTTGCAGGCCCTTTTCATCTGCTATACCTAATTTTTTTCCGGAGCTTTTCAGGAATCCTTTCTTTTTGAATTCAGAAATAATACGGATACAGGATTCTGTGGCGGTACCTACCACATTGGCGATATCTTCTCTGGAAAGCGTGAGGTTCAGATATCCGTCATTATCCTCTCCATAATTGTTTTTCAGGTAAAGGAATGCTTCTGCAATACGTTGTTTTACGGTTTTCTGAGACATGTTTACAATAACATCATCCGCTTCTTTCAAACCGTGAGCCATATGACGCAGTACTTCATACGTAAAATCGGGATTGGTCTGCAGGGTATTTACTATGGCTTCCTTAGGAATAAAACATACCTCCATGTCATTTACAGCAACGGCACTCAGGTTGGCGCTTTCTTCCACAATTACTGAACGCTGTCCCATAACTTCCCCCTTAGTGGCCAGTTTCACAATCTGATCTTTGCCATTAGCACTCAACTTGGATAGTTTGGATACCCCATCCCGAACACAGAATACCCCGTTGAGTTTTTCCCCTTCTTCGAAAAGGGCTTCCCCTTTTTTAATGGTTCTGGTAATCTTGGTATCGGAAACCCGTTTTAATTCATCCTTGGTCATCGCACGCAAGGAATTAAACTGCCGGATGATACAATTTTCACATCGCTTTTTGTGATCCATTTATTGCTCTTTACCTGTAGGGCATGTAAAATTATCGAAAAGCTGACAAATATCATATAAAATCCGTTGAAATTCGGAGACTTTTGGATCCAGGTATAAGTAAATGTTTCTATGGATAAGGTAAATTGTTACCACTGCGGGGATCCCTGCGGTAACACTAAAGTCCTTTTTGACGATAAAACCTTTTGCTGTAATGGGTGCAAAACTGTCTACGAGATTTTCACTGATAATGATCTATCCTATTATTATGACCTACAACAGGCTGCTGGAACTACTCCGGCAGAAATCGAAGGCAAGTACGATTTTCTCGATACTCCTGCTATTGCTGAAAAGCTGATTGAATTCCAGGATGGGAACCTGGCTATAATCCACCTCTTTATTCCCAATATTCACTGCAGTTCCTGCATATGGGTGCTTGAAAATCTGAACAAGCTGAATTCGGCGGTTTTAAATTCCCAGGTGAATTTTCCAAAAAAAACCATACGTATTACCTATGACCGTGATGCGCTTTCCCTCAGGGACCTGGTTATACTGCTCTCAAGGATCGGGTATGAACCCTATTTGTCCCTGGAAGACCTGGGTAAGGAAACCAAGGTCCGTGACAGAAGCCTGATTTACAAGCTAGGAGTGGCAGGTTTTGCCTTTGGCAATGTAATGTTCCTGTCTTTCCCGGAGTATTTTGATATCCGAGAAGCACAATCAACCGATTTTTGGCTCACAGAATACCAGAACTTTTTCCGCTGGCTTATGTTTGCCTTTTCACTTCCGGTAGTGTTTTACGCCGGTCAAGATTACCTGAAATCTGCCTATAAAGGGTTGCGCTCCCGAATGTTGAACATAGATGTTCCCATTGCTTTGGGAATTATCGCCCTTTTCAGCAGGAGCACCCTGGACATTGTTCTGAACAATGGTCCCGGGTTTTTCGACAGCCTCACGGGATTGATCTTTTTCCTGTTATTGGGCAAATTTTTTCAGCAAAAGACCTATGCCTTCCTCTCCTTTGAAAGGGATTATAAATCGTATTTTCCCATTGCAGTTACCCGACTTCTGGAAGGGGGAAGGGAAGAAAGCGTACAGGTATATGAAATTCAGAAAGGTGACCGACTGCTAATCAGAAATCAGGAGCTTATCCCCGTTGATGGCATTCTGATCAGTCCTAAAACGCATATCGATTACAGCTTCGTTACCGGAGAATCCGCCCCGGTGGGCAAAGTGTCGGGAGACAAGATCTATGCCGGGGGAAAACAGCTTTCCGGAGCCATGGAAATGGATGTCCTTAAACCGGTATCCCAGAGTTACCTCACCCAATTGTGGAGTAATGCCGCCTTCCACAATAGCAGTAGCTCAGGATTCAAATCCCTTACAGACCGTATCGGCAAGCGCTTTACACTGGCCGTACTCTCTATAGCCATTACCGCTACCACCTACTGGCTGCTCACGGAGCCTTCCCTGGCCCTAAAC
>JABDRK010000155.1 GCA_013041785.1 Eudoraea sp. | reverse complement strand
GCCACGGCAATGGGGTGGAAAATATAAGCCTCGCCTGATTTTCTCCTTTGATTTTTATGTGCATCTACAGCAACATCAAAGGCTGAACGAATTAGTTGTTTATCCTCTGCACTGAGCGTCTGGTAGCTTATACGCAGCAGTTCCTTGTATTGTTTGGCTATTTCCCGATTCTCCTTCTCTATAATTGTTTCCGTCCGCATAAAATAAAATTACCACAAACTTTTGTAGTAACCAACAAAAATCATGCCCTAAGGTTCTGAATACGATCCTTTAAGGGGGGATGGGAATAATGGACAAAAACGTAAGCTGTATGGGGGGTAAGGTTGCTCAAACTCTTTTTAGAAAGTTTTTTCAAAGAATTGATCAGGGGTAGGGGAGCGAAGGTTTCCCTGGCATAATTATCGGCCTGAAATTCGAATTTTCTTGAGAGGGCATTCATGAGCAATCCTGTGATCTCTGAAATGGGACTGTAAAGTAGCCCAAAACCGATCAAAGCAGCATGAAAACTGGGAATTTGCACGCCAATTGCTCCTGACACCTGTGGGTTATTGATAAACAGGGATAATATAAAGAGCGTGAGGCCTGTCAGTAAAATGGAAGAAGTGAGATTATACAGGATATGATGCCTTTTATAATGGCCTACCTCATGGGCGAGGACGGCCACGATTTCATCTTCTTCCAGATCCTGGATCAGGGTATCGTAAAGGGTTACCCGCTTTTCCCTTCCAAATCCGGAAAAATAGGCATTGGCCTTGGTTGATCTTTTTGAGCCGTCAATCACAAAAATACTTTTCAATTCAAACCCGACCTTGCGTGCATAGGTTTCAATTTTATCCCGCAGCGACCCTTCCGGCAGAGGTGTCTGTTTGTTAAACAAGGGAACAATGAGCCTGCTGTAGAACAAATTGATGAACAGGGAAAATACGGCAATAAGAATCCAGGCATAGATCCAGAAGTCGGCTCCAGCCCACATAAAGAAAAGGATTACCACACTTAACATACCTCCCCCAAGAATTATACTCATCAGCCAGCCTTTTAGTTTATCGGTGAGAAACAACTTTCGGGTGGTTTTATTAAACCCGAACTTTTCCTCGATAACAAAGGTCTGATAGTAGGTAAATGGAGTGCTTACAAGGTCGCTGCCCAGAAAGATAATCCCAAAAAACAACAGGGCAACTCCGATGGGGTGTTCCGTAACAGTTCGTGCCAGGCTATCAACCCAGTCAAAGCCTCCGAAAATCAGGAATCCCAGTGTAAAAAGCAGGGAAAATACCCCCGAAATCAAACCAAATTTGAAGTTTACACGCTTGTAGTCCTGTGATTTTCGGTACTCATTTTCATCAAATATATCCTCCAGTTCTTCGGGTATGGGATCCTTAAACTTTCCGGCATTCAGTACATCGAGGATGGTTTCCACGGCAAATTGAAGCAGAAGGATGCCAATGATGATGTAGAATAAAACGGGGTAATTCATCGTAATATTAAATTGGGATTCCTGTATAGATCAATTGAAACTTCTTTGCCTAAGGGCCTCAAAGATAAGTATTGCTGCCGATACGGAAAGGTTCATGGAATCGATCTCTCCCTTCATTGGGATAATGATGTTTTCTTCACCGGCATCTATCCATTCCTGGGTGAGACCTGTAGCTTCAGTTCCCACGGCGATGGCTACCGGGACAGAATAGTCTATCTCACTGTAAATCCGACTGGCATTAAGGGCTGCGGTATACAGGGTAATCCCGTTGTTTTTTAAAAATTGAAGCACTTCTCCAGTACTCCCAATCCCAATGTTTACGGTGAACAGGCAGCCAACACTGGAACGGATGATATTGGGGTTGTAGAGGTCGCTTTTCGGATCTGCCAGAATTACTGCGTCCAGATTCGCAGCATCAGCCGTGCGAAGCAGGGCACCCAGGTTACCTGGTTTCTCCGGGGCTTGTGCGATAAGAATCAGCGGGTTCTCACGGTGAAACCGAAGTTTATCCAAGGTATGAGATTTGGCGCGGGCCAGCGCGAGTATTCCTTCGGTCTTTTCGCGGTATGCAATGCGCCGGTATACTTCCCGGGATACTTCAATAAATTCCATGCCCTTATTTTCTTCTGGAAACAGGGCAAGGAGCTCTTCAAACGGTATAATCTCAGCATTGTAAAGGACAGCTGTTAAAACGTATCCCCCCCGCAGGGCCAGCTGCAATTCGCGCTGACCTTCCAGAACAAACAGGCCGGATTTGTCGCGCCCCCGCTTCTTTTCCTTTAATTGCAGGACCTGCCTGATCAGTGGATTTTGAAGACTGCTGATGTATTTCTCTGAGCGCATAGCCACAAAAGTAGGAAATACTTCCCCACTTTACCAGCTGTTGTACACGCCTGGTATTCCTAGCTACTTCCCCTGATACTTGCCCATATAGCGCTTCCAGAGCTCAGTCTGGTGGGTTTCCAGAGAGATCTCCCGACCATCAATAAAGGCATGAAGCAGTAGATTGCCCCGCATATCCAATGCATCTCCTTCGGAAATAAACAGGGTAGCACTTTTTCCAACTTCCAGTGTCCCGTATTGATCATCGATCCCCAGGATTTTTGCTGTATTGCCTGTAATCATCTGAAGGGCTTTCTCTTTGGCAAGCCCCTGCCCAACAACCTGTCCGGCATAAAAAGGCAGATTTCGCGTCTGGAAATTGGAAGCACTTGCATTTTGAAGTCCAACCAGAAGCCCTGCGTCAACTAAAAGCTTGGGAAGTTTATACGGCAGGTCATAGTCATCATCATCAAAATTAGGCAGGCTATGAGTGAAATTGACCAGTACCGGGATATTGTTTTGTTTGAGGAAATCCGTGATTTTATAGGCGTGGTACCCCCC
>JABDRK010000143.1 GCA_013041785.1 Eudoraea sp. | reverse complement strand
TCAGGGAACTTATCGTAGAGTAGGATCCTGCAACCAAAGCCGTTCATTATACCTGCAAATACGCGCCCGATTTTACCTGTGCCCAATACGCCTACCGTTTTCCCATGTAGGTTAAAGCCAGTTAGCCGGGAGAGAGAGAAGTTCCCATCCCGTATGCGATTATAGGCCTTGTGAATCTTCCGGTTTAAGGTCAGGATTAAAGCAACAGCATGTTCAGCTACGGCATGAGGCGAATATTCCGGAACCCGGTAAACCGGAATGCCATGTTCCTTTGCCGCAACCAGATCCACATTGTTAAATCCGGCACAGCGCAAGGCGATCATCTTGATTCCTATCCCAGCCAGCTTTTCAATCACAGGCCTGCTCAGGTCATCATTAACAAAAGCACAGATCACATCTGCACCCCGGGCATAAGATGCCGTGGATTCCTCAAGTTTTACCCGGAAATAGTTGATCTTTAATCCAGTACCTTCCCTGTTCTTGTCGAACCATTCTTTGTCGTACGATTTATAGGAAAAAAAAGCAATGTTCATATACTGATATTATAATTGAAAAAGAAAATTCCCTTTTCGATGACAAAAGTAGACTAAGAAATTCTTTGATGATCAGTTGCTGCACTAAAAAAAGCTAATTTCCGTGAGGGGAGGGGATTGGTACCCCTTAAACTTTTCCTGCAATTGGGCAGTTCAGGGGATGTCCAATACCCAACAGATCCTGAAATCCATAAAGTCCTCACCTTCCCCTCAGCCATAAGAAGTTAAATCAAGTGCGATAACGATCCATAGGACGCCAATCAAAGTATTCGTCTTTTTATGCAATAATGGAGTACAATGACCTACATCATTGTTGAAGGTTAACAGACAGACTAATTTTGACTTCCCTGCCCTTCAGCGAAAAATCAGGGTAAATACCAATAAGTGTTGTTCTAATTCTAAAACATGATCATATGAAATATTCAAAAAAATTAAACTTCAAATATGGAGTGCTGTTAGCTGTTTTTCTAGGCCTTGCAATAGTGTTTGAATCTTGTACCTGTGAGCGAACTGCAGAAAAAACCAGCGAAAAGATGATAGAAAAGTCTTTGGGAGAAGATGCCGAGGTCGATATCGATGATGAGAAAGTTACCATCAAAACAGAAGAAGGAACCTTTACTGCAGATGCTACAATAAATAGTTGGCCTGATGAAATTCCGGGGGATGTGCCTGAATTTAAAGACGGAAAAATTATGAGTGTTTCAACACAGGAAATGGATGACTCGAAGAACTGGGTCGTTATCTATGAAGATGTGTCGCAAAATGCTTTGAAAAACTACCAGGAAGAACTGGAAAAAGCAGGCTTTAAAATTAGCTATACTACAATTGTTGCATCAGGCGGCCACCTGGCTGCGGAAAAAGGAGCATTGGCAGTAATGCTGATGGCTGGTGATGGCAATGCCACGGTGACAATTGGTACCAATCAATGAATCTGGGAGATGCCTGAACGCCTTTGCACTATAGCAATTTCAGATAAAGAGTGGGGAGTAATGATCCCCACTTTTTCTTTATAAAATTAAATTTTAAGCAAGTAATTTTTTTCTAAAAAAAGTCATCGGAAATCCACGATCCCTGCAGTTGTTATAACCACTTTTTCCTACGGAAATAATAGAGCATCGCAAGGAAAATAAGTAGCATAAACCCTAGCAAAACAAAATACCCATTCCGGTATTTGAGTTCCGGAATATTTTCAAAATTCATCCCGTATATGCCCGCAATAAAAGTGAGGGGAATAAATATGGTAGCGATAATCGTTAACACCTTCATTATCGCATTCATCTTATTGCTGATGGAGGTCATATACATATCCATTAAGCTCCAGGTCATCTCCCGATAAATTTCAATGCTCTCAGATACTTGCAAAATATGATCCTGCAGGTCACTCAGATAAACCTTGATTTTCTCCGAGACCATGGGGTGACCGCTTTTTTCGATCCGGGACACGATTTCACGTACCGGGGAAATGGCCCTGCGGATACGTAAGATCTCCCTTTTAAGTGTCTGGATTTCTGCGGAAAGGGCATTACTTACCTGGGTTTCGAATAACTGGTCTTCCAACACTTCGATCCTGTTCCCGATTTCATCAAGCAAATTGAAATAGTAATCAACTATGGCATCCATCAGGGCATATGACAAATAATCCGCATGAGCTTTTCGAATAACGCCCTTGCTTGTCCTGAGCCGGTTTCTAACAGGATCAAATACATCCCCTTCTGCTTCCTGGAAGGAAATCACATAATTCTTTCCCAGAACAAGGCTTACGTGTTCCACGATCAACCCTTTGTCTTTATCCAGGTGGAGCATTTTGAGGGTTACAAAGAGGTAGTCCTCAAACTCTTCCATTTTGGGGCGTTGCTGGGTATTGACAATGTCCTCTATAACCAGGGGATGAAGATTGTAATGCTTACCGATCTTTGCGATCTCTTCTATGTGGTTGAGACCGTTTATATTGATCCAGGTTACCGGCTCTGATGCGATAAATGCATAAGCTTCTTCAATTTGAGACAAACGTCGTTCCTCCAGGTTTTCCCTATCATAGTCAAAAACTTCTATGTAGAGCTCGCTATCCGCCTTATTCCCGACATAGACCGGAGCCCCGGGAACTTGCCCAATGGTGGCTTTGGCGCTCAGCCGTTTTCTCCGGACGGATAGTTTTGCTTTAGTTTTTTTCCTCGACTCCATGTTGTTCCAGTATTTCTATCCCTTTTTGTATAACCAGATTCGTAGGGATTGTGATTTTTCTGCTATCGTCTGTCTTCATAAAAAGGTAAAATGCACTGATATCTTCAATTTCACCCGTCCAGTCGAAATCCTTATCCAACACCCGGATTCGGTCGCCCAGGCGCAGGGGATGACTGAAAAAAAGGATGACACTGGCAGTTATGTTAGACAATATAGACCATTGTGCTACAAACGCGACACCCAAAACTGCCAGGATAGAGGAAATAAAAACCACAAAATCTTTGAGGTTTACCCCCCAAATAATGGATAAGGCAGTAAAAGCTACAAAGTAAATGATCAGGTAACTCAGGTAGAAAATTACTTTTCGTTTGTTCACATTAATATCCACTAACCTACCAAAACGCTTTATGGCCCTCTTGGTGATGGAAATAATCAACAGGGTCACAAGAATAAGGACAACCGTAGCTATTAATTCGAACCTGATTTCGGCCATAACTATTGATTTTACGCTTAAAAGTAGGTAATTATTGGATGATATCCGGACAGGTCAATACGAAACTCCAGGTCTCAAATTCCTGCGTTCTCAATCCGGATCAATCCGCCAATCTTTTGTTAACCAAAGCAATAAATACGAATATTTTGTAGTTTTGTTGAAAGATGAAGGAATTATTTCACAGGATCGGGGCCATATGTATGGCCATTGTGGTACTCTTCTCCACCCTCTCTTTTACGGTGGATATGCACTACTGTGGCCAGACACTTGTAGATCTGAGTATCGTAGAGGCCGACAATTGCCTGATGGCATCTATTATGCCTGCCGATACCTCCGGATGTGCTTCTATGCAGAAAATGCACTGCTGTACCGATGTGGAAATTAACTTCGAAGGTCAGGATGAATTGAAGGTGAGTTTTGACCAACTCAGTTTCGACCAAAAACTGTTTCTGACTACCTACCTTTATACCTACACAGACCTCTTTAATGAGGTTGAGGAAACTGCAATTCCTTTTGACGGATACCCGCCTCCCCTCCTGGTGAGGGACATTCAGGTACTCTACGAGTCCTTCTTGATTTGATTTTTGGATAATGACTTTAAGCCCGAGCCTTTATTGGTTCCGGGCAATTTGTGTTATGCTCAACACAATTGGTTTTTATCTCATAATCAAATGATATGCTTAATAAATCGATAAAATTTCTGATTGAAAATAAACTGGTAGCCTTCCTCTTACTGGTCCTTTTTATTGGCTGGGGAGTGGCAAATGCACCATTCCAATGGAATTTGGGTAGTTTTCCCAATGCTCCGGTTGCCGTTGATGCCATCCCCGATATCGGGGAAAATCAACAAATTGTGTTTACTAAATGGGAAGGGCGTTCCCCCCAGGATATTCAAGATCAGATTACCTACCCGCTAACGACTTCCCTGCTTGGGATTCCCGGTGTGAAAACGGTCAGAAGTTCCTCCATGTTCGGCTTTTCCAGTATCTATTTGATTTTCGAAGAGGATGTCGAATTCTATTGGTCCCGAAGTAGGATCCTTGAAAAATTGAATTCCCTCCCGGCCGGTTTGTTACCTGAAGGGGTAAATCCAACCCTGGGCCCTGATGCTACGGGCCTGGGACAAATTTTCTGGTATACCCTTGAAGGTCGTGACGACGATGGCAAGGTAACCGGAGGCTGGGACCTGCAGGAGTTGCGGAGTATTCAGGATTATTATGTGAAATATGCGCTGTCTTCGGCTGCCGGTGTTGCTGAGGTGGCTTCTATAGGAGGATTTGTTCAGGAGTATCAGATTGATGTAGATCCGGAACTGATGCGGCAGTATAATGTTGGCTTGGATAATATTGTACAGGCAGTCCGGCAGTCGAATCGGGATATTGGGGCACAGACCCTGGAGATCAATCAGGCCGAATACCTGGTAAGGGGACTGGGGTATATCAAGTCTATTGCAGATATTGAAAATGCAGTAGTGAAATCCGATGATTTTACCGCGATACGGGTTAAGGACATTGCCCGAGTGAACCTGGGCCCGGCAGCACGCAGAGGGATCCTGGACAAGGAAGGGGCCGAAGTTGTTGGTGGAGTAGTAGTGGCCCGCTATGGGGCAAACCCCTTGGAAGTAATCAATAATGTAAAAGAGAAGATTGCTGAACTTTCAGCTGGCCTGCCTTCAAAAGAACTGGCAGATGGCAGGACCTCCCAGTTAACCATAATCCCATTCTATGACCGCACAGAACTCATACAGGAGACGCTGGGTACGTTAAATGATGCCCTGACCATGGAGATTTTGATCACGGTCCTGGTCATTATAGTAATGGTGTTCAACCTGAGGGCCTCTATCCTTATTTCTGGTTTGTTGCCAGTAGCCGTGCTAATGGTGTTCATTGCGATGAAAACGTTTGGTGTTGATGCAAACATCGTGGCCTTGTCCGGTATTGCGATTGCCATTGGGACTATGGTGGATGTAGGAGTCATTCTCTCGGAGAACATCCTGAGGCATTTAGACGATAACAAAACCAAAGCAGACACTGATCAATTACCGGTGAATACCGCTGTCTATAATGCCACCGTGGAGGTTTCCGGGGCTATCCTGACCGCTGTGCTCACTACTATAATCAGCTTTATTCCCGTGTTTACCCTGATTGGAGCAGAAGGAAAACTGTTTCGCCCATTGGCCTTTACCAAAACCATGGCTTTAACGGCTTCCATCCTGATTGCCCTGTTTCTAATCCCGCCCTTTGCAGCCTATTTATTCAAAAAGAAACCTGGCAAACCCGTCCTCCGATATGCCTGGAATGGTATACTCATTACAGCAGGACTCTTGTCCATCTTTTTTGGCTATTGGCTGGGGCTTGTGCTGATGGCTTTTGGTACAATATCTATCTTGAAACTGCAGGGAAAAATTTCTCAGGAATGGTATAATCCGGCTAATATTGCAGTTTCTCTTATAGCCATTCTTTCTTTGCTGGCGGTGTATTGGAGGCCGCTTGGTTTTGACCGCAGCGTAATTATGAACTTGTTTTTCGTGCTGGTCCTCTGTGCGTTACTCTTTGGCACCTTCTGGATTTTTAGAAAGTATTATACACAAATCCTCAGGTGGGTGCTCGATAATAAGATCGCCTTCTTGTCCATACCCACAGCCCTGATCCTTTTTGGAGTTCTCATTATGCGAAACACCGGAGAAGAATTTATGCCTTCCCTCAATGAAGGGTCCTTTCTTTTAATGCCCACTTCCATGCCACACGCTGGAGTTGAAGAAAATAAACGGGTATTACAGCAGCTCGATATGGCCGTGGCCAGTATCCCGGAGATTGAAACGGTGGTGGGTAAAGCAGGACGTATCGAATCGGCCCCGGACCCTGCACCCCTATCAATGTATGAGAATGTAATTCAATACCACGCTGAATACGAATTGAATTCAGAAGGAAAACCACAGCGCTACCGCGTAGACCAGGATGGGTTGTTTATTTTATCTAACGGACAACTGGTGGCAAATCCCAACCTTCAAATTGATAATGAATCTGATGAAATCTCCAAAAAACTAACAGATCCCTACCGCTTGAACCGCAACCTGTTGATACCGGATAACAGCGGGGAATATTACCGGAACTGGCGGCCCGGGATACAGTCTCCGGATGACATCTGGAATGAAATAGTCCGTGTCACCAATCTTCCCGGGGTAACTTCAGCCCCGAAATTACAGCCTATAGAAACCCGACTGGTGATGCTGCAAACCGGGATGCGCGCTCCTATGGGGATAAAAGTTAAAGGGCAGGATTTACAGGAAATAGAATCCTTTGGGGTGCAACTGGAGGGCATTTTAAAACAGGTTGAGGGGGTAAAGCCTCAGGCAGTTTTTGCAGACAGGATTGTAGGCAAACCTTATCTTTTGATAGATATAGACCGGGATCGCCTGGTTCGTTACGGGGTTACCATCGAGGCGGTTCAGCGGGTGCTTTCCATAGCTATAGGAGGCATACCCCTAACTCAAACCATAGAAGGCCGGGAGCGTTATGGCGTTCGGGTGCGTTACCCAAGGGAATTACGCGATAGCCCCGAGGACCTGAAAAATATTTATATCCCTGTAGAAGGAGGAAATCAGGTTCCGCTCGGGGAGCTGGTAAACATACGTTATGAACAGGGGCCGCAGGTAATAAAGAGTGAGGATACCTTCCTGATAGGTTATGTGCTCTTTGATAAAACGGAAGGGAATGCCGAAGTAGATGTGGTGGAAAATGCCCAGCAGGCCATTCAGGAACAAATTGATAACGGGAAGCTGGTCGTTCCCAAGGGAGTAAGCTTTGCCTTTACAGGTACCTATGAAAACCAGCTTCGGGCAGAGGAAACGCTTTTGGTGGTAGTTCCATTAGCCCTGATCATCATTTTCCTGATCCTGTATTTCCAATTCCGTTCGGTAAGTACTTCATTGATGGTATTTACAGGGATTGCAGTTGCTTTTTCCGGTGGTTTTATCATGATCTGGTTGTATGGGCAGGATTGGTTCCTGAATTTTAATTTCCTGGGGGAAAACATGCGCGATCTTTTCCAAATGCATCCAATCAATTTGAGTGTCGCTGTGTGGGTGGGATTTATTGCCCTCTTTGGAATTGCAACCGATGATGGTGTGGTAATGGCCACTTACCTTACGCAGGCCTTTAAACGCAATACACCTCAAAATATTCAGGAGATTCAAAATGCGGTTGTGGAGGCCGGGGAAAAACGTATCAGGCCCTGCCTGATGACCACAGCTACTACTATTTTGGCTTTGCTACCCATATTGACGGCTACAGGCCGGGGTAGTGATATTATGATCCCCATGGCCATTCCAGGTTTTGGGGGGATGCTGATCGCTTTGATCACCCTTTTTGTAGTGCCGGTGCTGTATGCCTGGCAAAAAGAAATCCAACTTAAAAGAGCAAACAGATGAATAAGCACATATGTATAATTGTTCTATTGCTTGCTTCCGTTTACACAGAAGCGCAGGAATTACAATCCTATATCGAAGAAGCATGGATGAACAATCCCAAGATCCAGGCTTTTGAGTTACGGTATAACCAGGCCAGGGAAAAAGCCAGTGAAGCAGGTGCCTTACCCAATACTGAATTTGGGATGGGCTATTTCATAAGCGAACCAGAGACGAGAACAGGTGCCCAGAAAGCCCGGTTTTCTGCTAAACAGATGCTGCCCTGGTTCGGGACCATTTCAACGCGCGAAAAGTATTCCCTGGCAATAGCGGAAAAAGATTATTTAGACGTCATTATCGCCAGGAGGAAACTGGCATTAAGCGTGGCTCAGGGGTACTACGAGCTCTACAGCCTGAATGCGCAAAAGGCAGTAATTGATGAAAACATAAAACTAATACAAACCTATGAACAACTGGCTTTGAAGTCGTTAGAAGTGGGCAAGGCGAGCGCTGTGGATGTATTGCGATTACAAATTCGTCAGAACGAGTTGCAGCAGCAAAAAGGGGTTTTGGAGGAGCAGGTACGGGCAGAGCAGGCCAGTTTCAATGGTTGGCTCAACCGAAATACAGAGGATACAGTGCGAGTTCTGGAGGAAATGACCATTCCGGAGGCAGATCCGGTTACCGCAGACAGCCTGCAGATCAATCCGGAATTGACACAGTTTGACCGCCTGTACGAATCGGTAGTCCAGGCCGAGTTGTTAAATCAAAAGGAACGGGCGCCTATGCTGGGATTTGGGTTGGATTATCTGCCGGTTCAGGAACGCCCGGAATTGAATATTAGTGATAACGGTAAGGATATTGTGATGCCCATGGTGTCCCTGTCCATACCCATTTTTAATAATCGTTTCGAATCCCGAACCC
>JABDRK010000129.1 GCA_013041785.1 Eudoraea sp. | reverse complement strand
CCTCAGTAGACATGACATGGGTCAAAGCATAAACGGAATTAGCTTATTGATTTAATAGTTGATAAGATTTACAGAAGACATCTCCAAAACCTGGGAAGTATAGCTCAGGAATTGGAGATGTTATTTATAATCCATATTCCGGAATTTTACCCTGAACGCCTTCATAGAATTTGTAGTAGCCATTAAAATCGACTTGTTTGTCTCCAGTTGTGTAAACCGGTTCTGAAATTTTCACTTCCTTTTTCCCAAAGTCAAAAGCCACCATAACAATGGGTACCCTGGCTGATTTGGCTATATAGTAAAAGCCCGTTCTCCATTGCGCTACCTTCTTCCTGGTCCCTTCCGGTGACAAGGCCAGGCGAAATTCTTCCTGCTCCTCAAAAATCCTGGCAACAGAGGCCACCGTGTCTTCATTTTTCTGCCGATCCACAGGAGTTCCCCCCAGCTTACGAAACAACCAGCCAAAAGGGGGTTTGAACAAACTTTTTTTACCGATAAAATTAATCTCCAGCCCTACTATTTTCCGAACCAGTAATCCTACAATAAAGTCCACCCAACTGGTATGCGGGGCGACTATAACAACACATTTTGGGATGTCCGGGAAGCTGCCAATGAGTTTCCATCCCATCAGCTTAAAATAAATAAATGATGCCAATTTTCGCATGAAGTATGTTGCAGTAGTAACCTGCTATTAGGATCTACAGATCAATCCCCGGCAGCACCAAATCTGCATTAAATTTTACGGTAAATTTCTTCCAGCTGCTCCCGGCTGATCCTTTCTTTCCAATTGCTGCCCAGCGCATTTTCCCAAAGGGGGGTCATCCCCAGGGAAATATCGATCATCCGATCCATCTCGTAATCATTAAGTGCAGCACAGAGGCCATGGGGAAGGCTAATTCCATGTTTCTGTTTCATCCTGTGAAATTCCGCAACGCCTTCCGGATAAAATTTTTCCAGGTGCTGAAACACCAGGCAATTTCCAATTCCGTGTTTTACACCGAGGACAAAGGAAAGGCCATAACTCATGGCGTGGGCTACGCCAACCTGAGAATAGGCAATACTCATGCCGCCATGCCAGGAGGCCATCATCAATTTATCCCGGGATTCTTCAGGGGTCAATGCGTCCAAAAACACTTCACGACAAAGCTGCAGGGAAATCTCCCCGTAACTCTGACTGAATGCGTTGAGAAAAGTCCCGCTCAGAGACTCAATACAATGAATATAGCAATCCATCCCCGTGTAGAACCACTGGTCCTTAGGCACCCCAATAGTCAGGTCCGGATCTAGCAGAACCTGGTCGAAGGTGCTGTAATCCGAATTGATTCCCAGTTTGCGTTTGGGCCCTGAAAGCACCGTGGTACGCGATACCTCAGCTCCTGTTCCGCTAATGGTGGGAATTCCAACATGATAGTAGGCAGGGCGACGCACCAGGTCCCAGCCCTGATAATCAGCCGCACTCCCCTGGTTATTCAACATAATGGAAACAGCCTTTGACAGATCGAGCAAGGTACCTCCTCCAATACCAATAATGCCCGAAGGGGCCTCCGAGTATTCTTCCTGTATTTGTTGCACTAAAGCATCTACCTGATCGGTTTTTGGCTCCTCGTCGGCTGAAATGAAAATAAGCTTATCCTGGAAAATAAGGGGAAGCCTATTTACCAGGTCAGTCCCCTCAAATACATCATCCACCAAAAAAATCATGGGAGCATCGGCATTTTTCCGCCTGGGCATCAGAATGCTTCCAAGCTGGTTAAAACTGCCCTTTCCAAACACCACCCTGGGTACCATGGGAAAGTTTTTAAATGCCCGAGTTTGGTGTGTGGGTGTTTGTGTTTCTATTTCTTTTTTCTCGTTCATAGCGGTTTAAAGGTACTGCATCAAATCTTTTAAAGAATTTAATGTAATGTGATCGTTTCCATGTTCCTCCGGAGGAACAACTTCATGTGCCCAGGTGGTGTGAAAAGGTACGTGGATGGCCTGTGCTCCAATATTAAGGATAGGCAAAACATCCGACTTTAGCGAATTGCCCACCATAAGAAATTCCTTAACATCTACTTCAAGATGATCCAAAAGGTGCTGATAATTGGCTTCTTTTTTATCACTGAGTACTTCCACATGGTGAAAATAACGAGAAAGACCGGATTTTTCCAGCTTGCGCTCCTGATCTAATAAATCCCCCTTGGTTAGTACTATCAGGCGATATTTAGATTCCAGAGCCCCCAGTACTTCCTCCACCCCTTCCAACAACTCCACGGGCTTGGAAATCATGCGTTTACCCATGGTAATGATTTCGTGTATAGTTTCCTGTCCAACGCTTTTATTGGAAAGCTCCAGGGCCGATTCTATCATCGACAACATAAAGCTTTTAATCCCATAGCCATACAACTCCAGATTATCCATCTCCTTGCGAAAGAGTTCCTGGTCTACTTTATTCTTGGTCTCATACTGCTCCAGCAAATCTGCAAATTTCTCCTCGGTTTCCCGAAAATAAGTCTCATTTACCCAAAGAGTATCATCGGCATCGAAACCTATAACCTTGATATGACTTAAATCTAGCTCCATAAGGCCTTTGCTCTTTCCAGGTCTTCCGGGGTGTCGATTTCAATTCCTGTTACCTCGGTCTCTACCATTTTAATTTTTTTTCCGTATTCCAGATAACGAATGGCTTCAATCTTTTCGGCTGCTTCCAATTCTAACATGGGAAGCCGCCTAAAATCGAGTAAGGCACGTTTTCTGAAGGCGTAAATTCCTTTGTGTTTAAAATACCGAATTTCCCTCGATTCATCCCGGGGATAGGGAATCGGAGACCGGGAAAAATACAGGGCAAAATTACGTCGATCCACGATAACCTTGACCGTATTGGGATTATTTATTTCCTTTTTATCGGTGATCCTGGTCATCAAAGAGGCAAGATCGATTTCTTCTTCGGGATCGTCTTTAAAAACATTGAGGACGCTTTCCAGACTTTCCCGTTCTGTAAAGGGTTCATCCCCCTGGACATTTACAATGATATCCACCTCCATATTGGCAACCGCCTCGGCAATTCGGTCACTTCCTGTTTCGTGTTCTTCCTGACTCATTATGGCCTTTCCGCCTTCTTTTTCTATCGTTTCACAAATCCTGGTACTGTCTGTTACCACATATACCTCATCGAATAGCTTCGTAGCAACTGCTGCCTGGTATGTTCTCACAATAACAGGTTTCCCCCCAAGGTCCTTCATGAGCTTTCCTGGAAATCGCGATGCCGCATAACGGGCGGGTATCATGGCAATTATTTTCATTAGCCGTGGAATTTTTTACGTTTTGGTTCGGGGGCGCAGTTTGCGATAAATTATAAAAATGAATATCAGGATTACAATCACAAGGATTGCTGCTATAACCGGAACAAAAAGTGAGGCCAGGGATACAACAGTAGCCGTTCCTGTTTCAATGGTTGAAACAATGGGGTTGCCAATCCCTCCTGTAGTAGCGGTAGAGGCTAACCTGCCTGTTGCAGAAGCTCCTTTTATTGCTGATGCCGTACCCCCTCCGGCTATTATAGCCAGGGTCCAGGTAACCAGAGGATCCACATCCGCCATGGTAGATACCATAACCGCGGTACCCGCTATGGCAGCCAGCGGTATGGCCAGGCTGTCCAGCAGGTTGTCTACCCAGGGGATATAATATGCGAAAACTTCAACCACCATGGCCACGCCAAAGGTAATTACTGCGGCCAGGCTTCCCATCCATTCCCAACTATCGTTCAGGTCCCATATGCCATTGTACGAAGCCAGGCTCAGGGCAAATAAGGGAAGGAAAACGCGAAAACCAACAGAGGCGGCCAGGCCTACACCTAAAAATATGCTGATGATGGTTTCAGAGGTCATTTTACTTCGCTTTGCTACTAAATTAAACCTTTCCTAATCAACAAAAAAATCAGGTTTAAAGCCTATCAGATATAACTTACTCCTGGCCCGCGTTATGGCGGTATACAACCACCGCAGGAATTCTTTATCCATGCCATCTGGCAAATAGGGTTGTTCCACAAAAACCGTATCCCATTGCCCCCCTTGGGATTTATGACAGGTGATGGCATAGGAAAATTTCACCTGCAAGGCATTGAAATACCGGTTATTCTTTACGCCAAGGAATCGTTTATAGGAGGATTTCTCATGGGCATAATCTTTTTGAACTTCCTGGTAAAGCCGGTTGCCCTCTTCATAGGAAAGGGAGGGCGTTTCGGCCTTGATGGTATCCAGCAATAAAACAGTTTCAAAAGGCAGTTGATTCTGATAATCCACCATTTTAACCCGTACTTCTGCAAACCGGAAACCATACAATTCTTTAATAGCAAATATCTCCAGGATTTCAATGATGTCCCCGTTGGCAATAAAGCCTGCTTCTGAATTCGGCTTTAACCAGAAATAGTTGTTCTTTACCACCATGAGATAATCTCCTGCAGCCAGTTCACTTTCCAGAAAAAGGATGCGTTTTCTGATGTTCTCATTATACAAATTGGCCCTTTTGTTAGACCTTACGATAAATACAGTTTCCTCTTTCCCCAGCTGGCTGTATGCCGAATCTATGGCCTCCTGAATTTCATACCCGTCGGTGAGTTGTACAATATCGGTATAGCCCTCCAGGTTAAAGCGAAACGCCTCGTAATTGCCTGTTTCGATCTGCTCCCTGACCAGGGTAGCGTTCCATAGGATCCCCGACGCTTTGCTTTGCCGTACTACCTCATCCAATTCCAGTCCGAAAACCTCTTTATGATAATTGAGGCTTAATTTTTGTGCATCCAGAGCAGGACTGAGCACCAGTTTTACAGGAGGGAGCTGTGCGGTATCCCCTATGAGGATCAGCTTACACCTATGACCGGCATATACATATTGAATAAGGTCATCCAGTAAAGCACCGTTTTCAAATAGTTTGGCATCTGCCGGGGTGTCGGGGATCATGGAGGCCTCATCCACAATGAAAATGGTATCGCGATGTTTGTTTGGTGCCAGCACAAAGCGGATAGCCCCGCCTTTGTCTTTCCTCGGAAAATAGATCTTGCGATGAATCGTATAGGCAGGTGTATGGGCATACTGACTCATGACCTTAGCAGCCCGGCCTGTGGGAGCCAGTAATACGGTCTTGAGTTTGGTGTGCCAGAGGTGTTTTACCACATCGGCAATGATGGTCGTTTTCCCGGTTCCGGCAAAACCCCTGAGCAGGAACAAGGTGTTACTTTCAGTGTCCAGTACATAGCGTGCGAGCTTTTCCAGGGCAAGGGATTGCTTTGTTGTGGGTTCATGCGGAAAGCCCTTATATAGAATCTCATAAAATGCCTTGGGAGAAAGATCGCGCATAGCATGGCAAATATAGGCAGATATTCCCGTCAAACCGGCTGTCGCCCCTATTTCGTTTGCTATATTTTATTAAGAAATGAAGTATGAGAAAAGGTAGGGAGGCCCACATCCCGATGTTTCTCAGGAATGCGAATAACAAAGCAGAAAACACCTATTATTTCCGGTTAAAATCCCACTATAAATTATTAGGCAGTTCACAAAAAAATTGTAGATTTGTGGGAACCGCTTTATCTAACTAACACCTTCAAAAAATATGAAAACCATTCTTCAAATTATACTTTGGATAGTTTGTGTTGGCCTGGGATATCTTATCTACCGATCTGTGACAGGTCCAATTGAATTTCAAAAAGTTAAGGAAGAGCGATTTGCCGAGGTAATTTCCACGCTCAAGGATATCCGTGACTCCCAGGTAGCATACAGGACCGTTAACGGTCGTTATGCCAACGATTTCAAAAGCTTAATTGCCTTTGTAGATACGGGTCAGTATACCATTACTCAGCGGCGTGACTCTTCGTACATGGAGTATGACAAGGTATATGGCATTGATATGTTAAAAGAAGTTACCATTGTAGACACCCTGGGATTTGTTGCGATTAAAGATTCCATTTTTAAGAATAGTGACCGCTATAAAACCATGATGAACGTTCCTTATGCACAGGGCGGTGAAAAATTCGATATCAAAGCAGATGTTATTCAGAAAGGTGGATATTCTGCTCCGGTATTCGAGGTGAAAGTGAAAAAAGACATAGTGTTGTATGACCAACCTCAGGATTTACTGGATCGGGAAAATGCCCAGATAAGTGTGGAGGAAGTTAATGGATCCGAAATCAAAGTGGGATCCCTGACAGATGTAAGTACAAACGGAAACTGGCCTCCGATTTATGACAAAAAAGAAGATCAATAAGGGCCCGGAAGATTCAGTTAAAGATTATTACAAATTGTCCATTCAGGTTAGCTTGAATGGACTTTCTTTTTGTATTCTGGATACCATTGGCAACAGCATAACACTTTCCAAACGTATAGATTTTGGCAAAGAATTGTCCCCCTATGAAGTGCTCAAGGAGCTAAAGACTTTGATCCGAAAAGAGGGCATTCTGAATTACACCTTTACCGACGTTGTGGTCATTCACCGCAATACGCTTTTTAGCCTGGTCCCCAAGGCATTGTTTGACGCGGATGAACTGGCCAACTATCTTAAGTTCAACGTGAAAATGCTGGCTAATGATCTGGCCGTTTATGACGAAGTTTCAAATTATGATCTGGTAAACGTTTATGTCCCCTTTGTTAATCTGAATAATTATATCTACGAGCTTTTCGGAGAGTTTGAATTTAAACACCACGGCACAGTCCTCCTGGATTCCCTGCTCAATTTACACAACAAAGGCAAGGCTCCCATTTGCTATGTGCATGTTGACGGAGATCAGATTGATATCACTGTTTTGGAGCATAAAGAATTACTTTTCTACAACAGCTTTTATATAAGCAGCAAAGAAGACTTTATTTACTACCTGCTCTTTACCCTTGAACAACTCAAACTGGATCCGGAAACCGTTAAGGTGAGGCTTTTTGGCACCATTGAGGAGGAAGATGACCTCTATGAGATCGCCTACGAGTATATCCAGAATATCGGCATATTTATGCCAACTTCAGACTACCCGGAACAAACCGAAGAAGATCAAAAACGAGTAGATTTCACAGTTATCAATGCTTTGTAATGCGCATTATTTCAGGGAAATATAAAGGTAAACGGCTCCGTGCCCCCAAGAACTTGCCCGTTCGCCCAACCACGGATATGGCCAAGGAGGCACTATTCAATATTCTTCAAAACCATTTTGATTTTGAAGCGATCTCGGTTTTAGACCTGTTTTCCGGAACAGGAAATATCAGCTTTGAATTTGCCTC
>JABDRK010000117.1 GCA_013041785.1 Eudoraea sp. | reverse complement strand
AAAATCAAGGTACCGTTTTGTGCCAGGTGCCGTTCGAAGTTGTTAATCTGTTCAAAACGGGAATCCCAAAAGGCCTGGTTGATCTGGCTGACCTCCTCTACTCCGGGAATGTTTTCGGATAATATATATTCCGGGTGCACGCGGGTAACGAGCACATTTTCGTAGTGTGTCCTGTTAAACACACCGAACTTCCCTTTTGGTGGCAAGTCAATATAGTGTCTCCATATATAATCATGGGCTCGCTCCAGGTCTGTCGGGACCTTAAAACTATGTACTTCCACACCATTTACGTTACAGTCCTTAAAAACCTCGCGTATCAGGCTATCCTTGCCTGAGGTATCCATCCCCTGAAGGCAAATCAGGACCGAATACTTTCTGTGTGCCCAAAGGATGTTTTGAAATTCGCCAAGATCTTCCCGGATTTTTTCCAACTGTTTTTTCAATTTTTTATCGGACTGATCGAAAGTCTGAAGGCTGGGAATATCACCGAGATTGATTGCTGAATGGGCCAGGTAATGTGTGCTTTCTATCCTTTTCATGGGTTGAAGATAGGACAATTTATCGGGCTATAAAAAGGCGTATTTCGTGAGGTTTTGTGCTAAAATCACCCTCTTTGACTACCTCTTTCGGGTTTTTATCGAAAAAAAAGGGTTCTGCCTAAGGAAGGCAGTAATTTTATAAGGTCCTAAATTTTACAGTATCAACACCTTACGTTATGCGTACTGCTTTCTATCTGATATTGCTTGTTGCATTTCCCCTATTTTCATCCTTCACCCTCAACAAGGCATGTGAATACATGGGATCCAATATTGGGTACATCCAAAAGGAGACCCAAAGGGCTTTGGATGCAGGGGATATTAATTCAGCAAGATACCATGCGTACAAAGCACTGAATGCGATTGAAAAGTCCAAAAAACAATTTATGGCTTGTGGCTGTGAACTGGCGGAAAATAGCATTCAGGAAAGCCTGGACCACTTAAAGCGGGCTACGAGGGTTTCATCGCTTACCAGTGCTAAACTGATACTCAATAAGGCCCTGATGAGTGCACAAAGCAGCCTGGAAGCACTGGAAGAGCATGAAGAAGTACACCAGAGCCAATACGGGAGTGATCAACTTAGTTTAAATACCCGGGAATCCTATCTGGAACAGCTTAAAGGGCAAATTCCGGTGGGAAAAGCTCTTGAACAAAAAATAGACAAGGCGCTGGTTAACTATCAAAATTCTCTGGAAGAAGTGGTAAACTCAACTCCGTGTAAGGAGGCATATCGGCTTGCACTAACCAATTATGAACGTTGCGAGGAACAGCTACTGCGACCGGAATTAACCGAAGCCAAGAAATATTATAATCTGCGGACCAAGCAAATTACCAAACGTGCGCTTGACAAGCTGCGGGATTGTGCCACGCTGAATCAGTAATTTGCGCTTTTACTTACTGGCAAATAACTTTACATCCTCCTCCGAAACTTCCTTTCCACCAAGTATTATCAGACGTTCCACCACATTGCGGAGTTCCCTGATATTCCCGGTCCAATCATATCCCCTAAGCAGGTCTACTGCCTTTTTGGAAAACTTCTTTTTTGAAGTACCCTGCTCTGCGGAAATCTTATCGGAAAAGTGATCTATAAGTATTGGAATATCATCCCTTCGGTCATTTAGTGCAGGAACTTTAATCAGGATCACGGCCAGCCTATGGTATAAATCTTCCCGAAACCGCCCCTCTCCTATCTCCTTTTTCAGGTCCTTGTTGGTAGCGGCAACTACACGCACATCCACCTTAATGTCTTTATCTGAGCCTACCCTTGAAATCTTGCTTTCCTGCAGGGCTCTCAACACCTTTGCCTGTGCAGAAAGGCTCATATCGCCTACTTCATCCAGGAAGATGGTCCCTTTATTAGCTGCTTCAAACTTTCCAGCCCGGTCTTTGACTGCGGAGGTAAATGCCCCTTTGACATGGCCAAAAAGCTCACTTTCTATTAATTCTGAAGGGATGGCGGCACAATTCACTTCAATAAAAGGCCCATTGCTCCGGGGGCTTTTTTCGTGAATCCAATGGGCTACGAGCTCCTTACCCGTACCATTGGCTCCAGTAATCAGCACGCGGGCATCTGTTGGCGCCACCTTTTCAATCATTTCCTTAATCTTGCTTATTTCAGCGCTTTCCCCGATCATCTCGTAGTTTTTGCTGACCTTCTTTTTAAGAATCCGGTTCTCAGCAACTAATTCTTTTCGGTCCAGGGCATTCCTGACTGTAGTCAATAAGCGGTTTAGGTCCGGGGGTTTGGAGATATAATCAAAAGCCCCAAGGCGCATGGTGTTTACTGCAGTATCGAGATCACCATGGCCGGAGATCATGATAAAAGGTGTTTCCGGTTTGATCTTGCGGGCTGCCTGAAGGACTTCCACACCATCCATCTTGGGCATTTTTATATCGCAGAGCGCCAGATCATAATCGTTCTTTTTGATCAGGTCCAGGCCCTTGCTTCCATCTTCGGCCTCTTCCACTTCGTATTGGTCGTTTTCTTCGCTCAAAATCTTGACCAGAACGCGTCTGATGGCTGCTTCATCTTCTATTACCAGAATTTTTGACATGGGTAAATTTTAAAAAATTGAAACCTTAAATCCAACCTTATAATACAGGCTGCCGCGGTTATTCAAAGTAAACACTTTATTTCTTTTATCGTTGCGCAAAATCCCGTTTTGTAATAGGGTATACCCCGCAAATCCATAGAATGAGGCCATTTTTGATACCTTAAGTTGATAGCCCACAGCACTCACCAGAGTGGATAAGGATATGGAGGTACCCAATTCATTATCGGGTAATACTATATCATTTTGCGCATTCACAAAATAGCCATCCAAAAACAATGCCAATTGCAGGATGTTGCGCTCTGAAAGGAACATTCTTAAATCACTGCGGGGAATTCCCAGGGTAAAAGCCCAGCGGGGATGAAATCGTTTGTAGTAATTGATCAGGGGGAGCGGAACCGGAAGCCCGGTAGTGCTATTATAGGTAAGGCCCAAAACCAACCGGAATGGTTTATCCACATCTTTCCGTTCTTTCCAGAAAGTAGCCGTTAGATTGATCAGAAAATCACGGGAACCAATATCGGTAACCAAATTTGAAGCCAGGCGCGGAGTTACGATCCCCACAAAGCGCCAATCCTTATTCCAATTGAAAATATATCCCAGATTAAAATCTACGACGTGCAGCTGCTCCAGTTCATTGTCATCAAATGGAAAATCACGCTTGGGATCAAAATCAATAAAATTGTATTCAGCACCCAGGATCAGGTACTTTGCTCCTTTTAGCTTAAAGGGCATGTTTATTAAGAATCGAAACCGGGAGGTCTCCACTTCGGAAACATCATCAGGTATATGCGTGTATTCAAGTCTCAGTAGGTCCGTGCTCTGTCCATAGCTAAAGGAAGTTATCAGTAAGACGAGTATAACACTCAACTTCAGTATCCTACTTCTCAACATCTCCTCCTTTTCTGCTATTCTGCATTACCTTAAATGGAGCATGCTGATATACGTGTATATCCCGTTGAGGGAATGGGATAGTTACCTGGTTATCCCTAAATGCCCGATCAATACTATACCTGATATCGCTTTTAACCAATGGGGATGTAAAACTTTCGGCTATGTGAAACTTAATCGAAAAAAGTAGTGCAGAATCGCCAAAATCTTCAAATAAAACCATAGGCTCGGGCCTTTTCAGAACGGCAGGATGTTTTTGTGCACATTCCAGGAGCAATCCGGATACTTTTTCCACATCACTTCCATAAGCCACACCCACATTTACAGATTCACGAGTAGTCTCCTGGTTCTGGGTGTGATTGTAAATGATATCGGTTATGAATTTGTGATTGGGAATTACAATCACCTTATCGTCACGGGTTATGCCCCGGGTTGTCCTTAATTTGATTTCAAAGACTTTTACCACTTTACCATCCACTTCGATGATATCCCCCACCATAAGGGACTTATCGGTAATTATAAAAATACCGGCAATAATATCCTGAAATAATTCCTGAAGGGCCAATCCCAAGCCCACGAATAAGGCAGCCGAAGCCGTGATGAGAATAGTAATATCTATCCCGGCAACGCTCATGGTAACCAGGATCACCGCTACATAGACGAAATACTTTATGAACTTAAAAATGCTTATGAATTTAAGCTTATCATCTCCCTGCATTTTCCGGGTCAGCAAATGGCGCAGCCATTTCAAAATAAAACTCGTAATCAAAAAGGCCAGAACTAACAGGAGCAACAGACCTAAAGTTATATGTATTGATTTCTCCCCTTCTCCCAGATGTAAGCCCATATTCAGGACCTCCTTTATGGAACCCCAAACATCTTTTTCAAGGAATTCCCCTACTTTACTGGGTTTTTCCTGAAGTAAACTCAATATCGTAACCATTTGAACAATTCTTTATAGGTAGGTTTTTTACCATACATTAATATTCCAACCCGGTATATCTTAGCAGCCAGCCATACAATCCCTATAAAGGTAAGGCCCAAGAATACAATGGATGTAATTAGTTGCCATAAAGGCACTCCGCCTTCTCCTATTCCCCCTGGTAGTCGCATGAGCATAACAATGGGCGAAGTAAGCGGAAACAGGGAAAACCCCACAGCTATGGGACCATTGGGGTTGTTGAAAACCGAGAAGAACCCGATATAAATGGCCAGTACAAGCGGCAGGATAATGGGCAGGATAAATTGTTGGGTATCCGTTTCATTGTCCACCGCAGCCCCAATGGCTGCATATATGGAGCTATAGATCAGGTAGCCCAGGACAAAATAGATCACAAAGGATATGATCAAAATGGTCCAGGGAATTTTGTAAAGCTCGCTGGCATATAACTGCAGCGTATCTGAGGTGGGGGATACCGTTTCCATGCCCGGCATGGCAGGACCAATCTGTGGTCCTGCTTCCAGGGCAGATATATCAATTCCAAATACCGAAAGCACCACATACATAAGGAGCGAAGCCGAGATAATCCATATCGCAAATTGGGTCACTCCGGCCAGGGAGGTGCCGATTATTTTACCCAGCATAAGCTGAAATGGCCTCACAGTGGAAATAATCACTTCTATGATCCGGCTGGTTTTTTCCTCAATCACACTGCGCATTACAAAACCTCCGTAAATAATAATGAACATCATGATCAGGTACCCAAAACCGCCACCAATGAAGGCCTTGATTTCATTGATTCCCTTAAGGTTGGTCTGTCCTTCAAAAGTTGCCGTATTGAGTTCAAACCCACTGCCTATCTCTTTAAATTCAAGGGCAGATACTCCAAGGTCCTCTAATCGCTTCGAACGTATTCGTTCTGAAAAAATAGATTCCAACTGATTTAATACCAATGTGTTAGGGGCGTCCTTGGTAAAAAAGTATGTTTTTTCAGCCACCTGTTGCATATCCCCGGCATCCGGGATAAAAAGCAACCCATAGTAGCCCAGGCTAAGCGTGGAATCCTTGGCCGATTCCAGGCTTATGGATCTGAATTTTATAAAAGCCGTTCGCTCTGAAGTAGTAAAATCCCCAGTGAAATAATCACTTTCATTGAGTACGGCGATTATGCGCTTATCACTGTCGTTTACCTTGGTCAGGTAAGCAATCAACACCACCATACCAACAATCAGTATGGGGCTCAATATGGTCATGATCACAAAGGACTTATTACGGACCTTAGCGAGGTATTCCCTTTTTATGATCAACCCCAGTTTACTCATTTCCCATTTTTTCTTGAACGGTCTGAATAAAAATTTCGTTGGCAGAGGGAACAGTTTCAACAAATCGTATTATGCTGCCGGTAGTGCCCAATTTTGCCAGAAATTGCTGTGCTTCCCCGTTAGCCAGCTGCACCGTAAAATCCAGATGCCCGATTAAAGGGTCAAAACGGGGAGATAGTATCTGAAAGTGCTCCCTGAGACCAGCCAGTGCTGCTTCTCCTTTAGCCGTCTCTAATTGAACCGAATAAAGATTTCTTTTGTATTTCCTTTTGATATCAAACAACTTACCGTCCAGTATTACTTCACCTTCGTGAAGCAAGGCGATGTATTCACAAAGTTCTTCCACAGATTCCATACGATGGGTAGAAAAAATAATGGAAGCGCCTCTTTCTTTAAGGTGTAAAATTTCCTCTTTGATAATGTTGGCATTGATGGGATCAAAACCGCTAAACGGCTCATCAAAAATCAATAACCTGGGCTCGTGAAGCACAGTTACGATAAACTGTATCTTTTGGGCCATTCCCTTAGAGAGTTCCTGGATTTTCCGATTCCACCAGTCCCCGATATCTAGTCGTTCAAACCAGTATTTTAATCGGGCCCGCGCTTCCTGCTTCTCCAGTCCCCTGAGCTGTGCGAGGTAAAGTACCTGTTCCCCCACTTTCATGCCTTTATAGAGGCCCCTTTCTTCAGGCAAATACCCTATCATGGCCACATGCTCTTGCTTCAGGGGTTCTCCATTGAAATACACAGTGCCGGAATCGGGATATGTAATTTGATTTACAATGCGGAGGAAGGTGGTTTTACCTGCTCCATTGGGCCCTAAAACCCCATATATGCTGTTTTCTGGAATGGACAGGGATACTCTGTTGAGTGCTTTATGACTACCAAAGCTCTTGGTAACACCTTCGGCAACCAGAATAGACTTCTCGTACGACATCATTCAAAGATAGATAAATGGGTCTAAAGAATAGTTCCCCACAGTATTTTTGATCTGTGGCTAGAATGCCTCCCTGGCAGCACCCTTAAAAACAAAACCCACCCTTAAAAGAATTAAGGATGGGAAAAAAATTGCTATGAAAAAGAAAATTAATATTGGTTGCCCAATATCGAATCAAATATACGCTTTTTATTTAAAAACAAAACGTAATCCTTAAGAGAACATATCCTTGACCTTTTCAAAAAAGGATTTGTCCGATTTTTCAGGTTTTGGTTCAAAATTTTCATGCCCGCGCATCTTTTCGAAAAATTCGCGTTGCTCCTTGGTAAGCTCTTTAGGTGTCCAGACATTTACATGCACTAGAAGATCTCCGTGTCCATATCCATTAAGGCTGGCGATCCCTTTACCTCTAAGACGTAATATCTTACCCGACTGAATCCCGGGTTCCAGCTTGATCCTTACTTTGCCTGTTACCGTATCAATTTCCGTAGAGGTTCCCAGAATAGCATCGGAAATAGGAATATAAAGATCGTAATGCAGGTTGTCCCCTTCGCGTTTCAGGGTTTCGTGTTCCCTGGTTTCAATGGCTACCAACAAATCTCCCGGAATACCATTCCCCGGAGCCTCATTTCCTTTTCCCGCCACTTTAAGCTGCATCCCGTCTTCAACACCGGGTGGAATTTTAATGGCTACAGTCTCCTCAACAACCTTCAACCCCTGTGCGTCTGCATCTGAAGGGCGTTTATCAATAACCTGGCCACTACCACCGCAGGTATGACAGGTGGTACTGGTTTGCATACGACCCAGTATGGTATTGGTTATTTTGGTCATTTGCCCTGTTCCGCGGCAGGTAGAACAGGTGTTGTAGGTTACGCCGGCCGCTTTTACCTTCCTGCGAACCTTTACCTTTTTTTCAACCCCATTGGCAACATCCTCCAGGCTAAGGGTTACACGAATTCTCAAATTGCTCCCTTTAACCCGGCGCTGGCCACCTCCGCCAAAGCCACCAAAGCCACCAAAACCGCCTCCAAAGGCACTGCCAAAAATATCTCCGAATTGGCTGAAAATGTCTTCCATATTCATGCCACCTCCGCCAAATCCGCCGCCTTCAAATGCCGCATGCCCATATTGATCATATCGGGCCTTTTTATCAGGGTCGCTGAGTACTTCATAGGCTTCAGCTGCCTTTTTAAACATTTCTTCGGCCTTGGTATCGCCAGGATTCTTATCCGGATGGTACTCAATAGCCTTCTTCCGGTATGCCTTTTTTATCTCGGCAGCTGTGGCGTTTTTATCCACCCCTAATATTTCATAATAATCCTGCTTCATTGCCTGTTTTTAATTTCCTACAACCACCTTGGGATGCCTGATGATACGGTCCCCCAATTTAAAGCCCTTCTCGACCACATCTATGATCTTCCCTTTTAATTTCTTATTTGGGGCTGGTATTTGTGTTATGGCATCATGAACTTCCGCATCGAAACTGTCACCCTGTTTTACTGCTATCAGCTCCAGGCCTTTGGACTTCAATGTTTCCTTTAGCTTATTACTGATCAGCTCTACACCTTTGAACATTTCCTTATCCTCCATTTTTGCCATTTCTGTAAGGGCTCGGTCGAAATCATCCAGGACGGGTAACAGGGCTATCATAATTTCCTGACCTGCCGTTTTGAAGAGATCCATACGCTCCTTAGAGGTGCGTTTCTTATAGTTTTCAAACTCGGCAAAAAGCCTTAAAAACTTGTCCTTTTCTGCAGATAATTCTGTACGCAAGGCCTCTTCTTCCGAAACGGATGCTTCAAAATCGGTTTGGTCAGAAGATGCTTCTTCGGGCTGTTCATTTTCATTCAACTGCTCCTCAGGCAATACATCTTCCAACTCTGACTTGTCTTTTTTACTCATCAATCGATTGGTTTACTTCTTTTTAAGAACGGCAAAAGTACTGCCATTTCTTTAAAAATGTCAAAATGTCATTAAAAAATCGCCGAAGCACTATGGGTAATTCTCGATAATGCCTATACGGTGCAGTGAAAGTGGGTTTTAAAGGCAATTGGGAAAAGTAATTTTCCCACTATTGCCAACGTTTATGAAGATCTTGCAGTGCACTGCAGATATTCTGAAAATGAAAATTAAAGCCGTGCTTTTCTGCCTTTTGGCAACTCACACGATGACTGGAAAACAGAATAGTAGCCATTTCTCCTAAAATCAGCCTCATTATAAATTCCGGTATATTCGGCAGGAACAAAGGCCGTTCAAATACCTTGGCAATTTCACGGGTAAGTCTTTTGTTGGTAACCGGATTGGGAGCTACTCCATTGAAAATTCCATTCAGTTTTTTCTCTGTCAAAAACAAAAACAGGCGGGCAAGGTCTTCCAAATGGATCCAGGATTGCCATTGCTCCCCACTTCCCATTGCAGCTCCAACATAATTTTTAACGGGTTTGACCATCTGTGGCAAGGCCCCTCCCTGCTCGGAAAGAACCAGTCCAATCCGGACAACAACCGGACGTATATCCAGTTTTTCGAATTCAAGGATTTCCCCTTCCCACTGTTCAACAACCTGGCCTAAGAAACCAGCCTCTTTTGCATTAGTATCCTCCGTGTAATACTCGGTTAAAGAACCGGGGTAGATTCCAATAGCAGAGGCCGATACCAACGTTTCGATCTTAGCCGTTTTTGCCTCTTCCAAACCTGCATACAAGGTTTTTAGACTGCGAATACGGCTATTTAGTATCTTTTCCTTGTGCGCTTTTGTCCATCTTTTAGCAACAGAAGCCCCGGCAAGGTTAATTATTGCCGTTACTCCCTCAAAACAGGCCGGATCTATTTCACCTGAGTCAGGATTCCAGTAGAATCCCTGGTAGTTTTCTGTATTTTCAATCTTTTCCCTGCGTGTAGTGAGGTAGTTTATTGGGATACCTTCTTCCCGACAAATCCTTACCAATTCTCCTCCTACCAGCCCGGTTGCTCCGGTGATTAACAGCTTCATCCCCAATTTTTTGCAAAGATATCGCTTTTGGCAGAGGCCCCTTGGACCTTTAATTAAGGTTTAACAGTCTTGTTTAAGGATTTCCGATCTAAAGAACCCGATCAGCGCTTAATTGCACGGAGCATTTCCCGCTTGCCCGGGGGCCCTGCTAATCTTTCCACCTGAAAACCGCATTGTTCCATAGCGCGTCGCACACTACCCTTAGCTGAGTAGGTAACTAAAATTCCGCCGGGTAGTAAGGCTGTGTACATCTTTTGAAATAGCTCAAGCGTCCATAATTCGGGCTGAACACGGGGACCAAAAGCATCAAAATAAATCAGGTCGTATTGTTCGCTGTCTGCAACATCCTGGAAATTCATGCGCTTTTTGTGCAGGGAAAAGTTCGATGCAAGATCCCTCGTTTCTTCCCAGGGATAATCATGCATTTGCTTGAATACATCCTCCAGGCCGGGCGTTTTCAGCATTGCTGCATAATTCAATTGTGCCAGTTCTTCCTGGGAGACCGGGTACGCTTCAATCCCATAGTACCGGATTTTCAGTGGTGTTTTTTGGCTTTCCAAATAGGTGATCAAAGCATTCAGTCCCGTCCCAAAACCCATTTCGAGTATTGCTATTTCCTGCTTTTCAACAGCATATAAACCCTGCTTGATAAATACGTGATAGGCCTCCTGGACCGCCCCGTGGATCGAATGGTATTGTTCTTGCCAATCTTCGATTAAGATGGTTTTGGAGCCATCTGCAGTTTCAATAATCCTGCGTTTCAAATTATTGTTTGATTAGTACCCCGGAAGCTTCAAAGCTGTAAGTTTTCTTTGGGGAGGTGATAAGGGCAATTTCCTCGGCAGATTTGCCCTCGTCTTCCGCATAATGTTGCTGATCTTCCACACTCATCATGTCAACAAAGGCGTTTCCGTTGACGATTACTTCCTTACCTGCAATATCTTTAGGAACAAAAAATCCGTAATCCTTAAACCGTACCATTGCCTCTTTTCCATCTTCCAATTTCAATTTCATCCAGCAGCCCTTGGACTGGCATACCTCGGTTACCGCTGCCGTAAATTTGGCAGTGACGGTATCGGAAACCTTAAGTTGCTGGTAGGTGGCGAGCATATCCTGATGAGAACTGGCTCCTGTGACATCAACCTCAGCTCCAAATGAAGCGTATTCGACCAATTCCTCCTTTGAACTATCTGACTTTTCACGTTTTTCAACAGACTGGCAGCTAATAAAAACTGCTAAAACGCCAATCAAAATGTTAATTTTTTTCATTATTGATAAAGATTTGATTTCAGTGACAAAGCTCATGAATTTTCGCTGAAAAAAGAAACGGCAAGTAGGTATATTTGCGTAATTTTATACTGTTAAAACAACGAATATGGACGTCACTACAAAGCACCTTATTGTTGAAAAAGCCAAATCTTCCAAGATTACACAGGTAGACTTTAACCACTTGCCCTTTGGAGAGTATTTCACTGACCATATGTTTATATGTGATTACAAAGATGGGCAATGGCAAACTCCAAAAATCATGCCTTATCAGCCCCTGATGATGGAGCCTTCGGCTCGTGTATTTCACTACGGGCAGGCGGTATTTGAGGGAATGAAAGCTTATAAAGATGATAATGGTGGCATTTGGATGTTCCGGCCGGATGAGAATTTCAAAAGGATAAACCGTTCCAGTGAGCGCCTGGCCATGCCGGCTTTCCCTGAGGAGTATTTTTTTGAAGGGTTAAAAACGTTGCTTACGCTGGACCAGGAGTGGATCAAACCGGGTGTAGGGAATTCCCTGTATATCCGTCCGTTTGTTATCGCCAGCCATCCGGGTATCATTGCCTCTCCGGC
>JABDRK010000110.1 GCA_013041785.1 Eudoraea sp. | reverse complement strand
CTGCATATTCTTCCCCGGAGATTTTAATCAGTCCATTATCAGGGGTGAACTTAAGCGCATTGCTCATCAGGTTACGGATCACGATATCTATCTGATTGGCATCTGCCCAGGTGTTTGTATTTTCGGGTAGTTCGTTGACTATGCGGATTGATTTGTTCTGGGCCTGTTCTGTGAGCAGGTTGATATTTTCAGCTACGATGTTTTCCAGTGCGGTAACTTCTGGTTTGGTAACGGAACCATTTAATTGTGAATGCCCCCATGACAAGAGGTTATTCAGCGTAAAATAGATGTGGTCTACATCCCCCCGGAGTTTAGGCAGAAACTCCATAAACTCCTTCTTGGAGATATCTCCTTCAGAAAACATATTCAAAAGCCCCTGCAAGGCACCAATCGGACCTCTGAGGTCATGACCGATAATCGAGAATAGTTTTGTTTTGGTTTCGTTATTGTCCTTGAGTTCAGATTCCCGCTTCTCCAGAAGCTCCTTTTTGGCATTTAAAACCCCGTTAAGCCGTTTTTGTATTTTTTGATTCCGATGTATCAGGAGGATTAGGACCAGCAAAACCAGGAAGATCGACATGGAAACCCAAACATAGCGGTCCCTTTTTGCCAAAGCCTTTTCGTTGGCTTCCATGATGGCATTATTCTTTTCGTTATACTCAGCCTGGGTTTTTATCAGTACGAGACTCTTTTTGTTCTCATTCCTGTACATGTTTGAAGAAAGGTCCTGATAGATTTCCAGGTACCCCAAAGCCTTTGTAAAGTTTCCACTGTTTTTATGTACTTCATACAATGTCTTGGCACATTGCGTTGTGCCCTCTGCGTCATTTATTCTATTGGAAATTTCATAAGCATCCATTGCGTATTTCTCGGCCAGCTTATCTTCATTTAGTTTTAGATGAACCTGTGCCAAACCATTATACAAGTCAATTTTACCCCGATCGTCCTGTAAATTTTCATGAAGGAATTCACTTTGCCTGTACCAGTGCAGTGCCCATTTGTAATTATTTTTATTAAGGTGGATTTTACCCTTTACTTCATAGGCATAGGCGAGCCAATCCATGATTTTCTTCTCTTCAAAGGTTTTTATACTGCTGTTGACGTGGAACATGGCGTATTCGAAATCCTTGTCTTCAGCATACTCTGAAGCTCCTTTTTCAGCGTATACCGAAGCCAAATTACTATTGGTTTCCGCCATGATTTCAGGATCTCCAATTTTGGTATTGATCTTCCTTACGTTCTCATAGTATTTTAGGGATTGCTGGAAATCTTTCTGAGAAGCAAAAAGGCTGGCAATGTTTTCATTCATGATCGATTGAAACGTCAGGATCTCCTTGTTTTCCTCAATTTCAAGATAGGCGTTAATACGCTCCAATCCATCCAGGTAGCCATTGAGCGCCTTGGCAAAGTCTCCTTTATAGGTATATTCCGAGGCCAGGTTGTTGACAATCCTTAGTGGGACTAATTTATCCTCTAAATTGTCTGCGATTTCAAGGGCCTGCTTAAATTTGTTGATGGCTTCATCGCTTTGCCCATTATCCGAGTAGTAATCCCCAATTCTTAGTAAAGCAATACTTTCCCCGTGTGGGTACTCCGCTTCACGACTCAGTTCCAGGGCTTGCTTGGCAAACTTTAAAGCATTATCAAGATTGTAGTATCGCAGGTTAACCGCCAGTTCGTTAAGCAGGTTGATATGTGTCGTATCCTTTTCCGAAAATTGTGGCTGTGAACGCAAATAGGCAATGGAATCCTGAAGTTGCTGAACCCTTGCATTTTGGGCAAAAGTCAGCATACCCCAAAAGAGGATAAGGAAGAGCATAAGAACTTCCTTTTTTCTCCAGGAGGATAGGGCAGGAAAAAGGGCTGGTTTCGAGGGCATAATCCTATCTGTATTCAAAACTAAAATTAGAACGATGATCTTGCGGTGGCTAATTAATGTTGTGAAATGCCGTTTTTTGTGTGTTTAAACGGATTATTTGTGTATTTCATCGGTGAAATAGCTCACACCAGGTCTTCATTGAGGGATATGTCGCGATTGGCTTGCTTATTCCTAGCAATGGGCACCGATTAAAATGCCAATTATTTTTTTGGTTTCAATGCCTAAAATAAAGTACCTTTGACTCCGCTTAAAATGGTGGTTGTAGCTCAGCTGGTTAGAGCGCTGGATTGTGGTTCCAGAGGTCGCCGGTTCGAACCCGGTCTTCCACCCTA
>JABDRK010000100.1 GCA_013041785.1 Eudoraea sp. | reverse complement strand
GTGTATGGTTACCTTTAATATGTCTCGTTCCGCATCATTCTTTGAATCGGGGATTGGCAGGGGGATGGGATTCCGGGATTCCAACCAGGATCTGATCGGTTTTGTACACCAAATTCCGGACCGGGCACGCGAACGGATCATAGATATCGCATCTACCCAATTTGAGGATGGTTCCTGCTACCACCAGTACCAACCCTTGACCAAAAAAGGGAACGCTGCCATTGGTGGTGATTTTAATGATGATCCTTTGTGGCTCATTCTTTCCACTACAGCCTATATAAAAGAAACGGGAGATTTCTCCCTCCTGGATGAGATGGTTCCCTTTGATAATAATATCGATAGAGCCAAACCTCATTTTGAGCATTTAAAAGCCTCTTTTTATCACGTCGTGGAACATCTGGGACCACACGGCCTGCCATTGATCGGTAGGGCCGACTGGAACGACTGCCTTAATTTGAATTGCTTTTCAGAGGACCCCAATGAATCGTTTCAAACCACCGGAAATAAAAAAGGAGAGACGGCAGAATCCTTAATGATCGCTGGCCTTTTTGTGGTTTACGGGCAGGAATTTGTGCAGTTATGCCGGCGAATCGGGAAGGAACGGGAAGCGGATAGTGCGCAGCAATATGTGAATAATATGATAGCCGCAGTAAAGGAGCATGGTTGGGATGGATCCTGGTACTTGCGGGCCTATGATTATTTTGGAAATAAGCTGGGTACTGCCGATAACGAAGAAGGCAAGATTTTCATAGAATCACAAGGCTGGTGCGCGATGGCAGAGATTGGAAAAGATGAGGGGATGGTTGAAAATGCCCTGGATGCCGTAAAGGAACAGCTCGATTGTGAGTATGGTATTGTATTAAATAGCCCGGCCTTTACGAAGTATTATATTGAGTACGGAGAGATTTCCACCTATCCTGCGGGCTATAAAGAAAATGGCGGGATATTCTGCCATAACAATCCCTGGATCATGATTGCCGAAACCAAGTTGGGTCGGGGAGACCAGGCATATGCGTATTACCGTAAGATTGCCCCAAGTTTTTTAGAGGATATATCTGACCTGCATAAGGTGGAACCCTATGTCTATTGTCAAATGATAGCGGGAAAAGAGGCACATACACCTGGTGAAGGGAAAAACTCCTGGTTAACAGGAACGGCCTCGTGGAATTTTTATGCCATTACGCAGTATATTTTAGGGATCCAACCCGAATACGATGGCCTGCGTATTGATCCTTGTATCCCAAAAAATTGGGAAGGATTCAGAATTAGCAGGCAATTCAGGGGAGCAACCTACCATATCGAAGTTCAGAATCCAGAGCGCGTGTCCAAAGGCGTGAAACAACTCTGGGTTAATGGAGATCTTACAGATTCCAACCTGATTCCCATACAGGAAAAAGGGAAATCGCACACGGTAACGGTGGTTATGGGATAAATTCATGAGCTTTAACTTTTTGCGACGCATTATTAAGTTATGCAGATGTACAATGTTCATATACTACAAAAAACCAAAAATCATAATACCATCAGCTTCTCCTACGATTTGGGTAAAAGGGAAATAATGCATTATATTCACAACTACATTTGAGAATGAGCTACAGCTCACTTAATATCGAAATACAATACTGACAACAGAATACCTAACTAAACCTAAAACAAAATGAGTGATCAACAGCAGGAATCCACGCACATGGAGAGTTACAATTTACCCAAAGTCATCTTTCTGGCTTTCGTGGCCGCAATAGGCGGATTTTTGTTTGGGTTTGACAGCGGAGTTATAAATGGTACCGTAGATGCATTACAGTCGGCCTTTAATTCGGACGCCACCGGCACGGGATTTAATGTGGCCTCTGTACTTCTGGGCTGTGTTGTGGGTGCCTTTTTCGCCGGTACCCTGGCCGACAGGTTCGGTAGAAAACCCATGATGCTGACCGCAGGTTTGGTTTTTATCGTTAGTGCCTGGGGTTCCGGTATCTCCGAAGGGTCCTTGGAGTTTGTTATTTATCGGTTAGTAGGTGGACTCGCTGTAGGTGCTGCCAGTATACTGGCGCCACTTTATATCAGTGAAATTGCGCCCTCGAAAATAAGAGGCCGGCTGGCCACCTTACAACAACTCATGATTGTAATCGGTCTGTTTATGGCATTTATGAGTAATTATGCCCTGGCAGGGCTTTCAGGTGGCGCTGAGGAGGAACTTTGGCTGGGATTTCAAACCTGGTCATGGATGTTTTGGGCTGAAATACTGCCTGCATCCATATTCGTAATTGTGCTGATTTTCATCCCTGAATCACCCAGATATTTAGTGGCTTCAAACCAGGCAGAGAAAGCGACCAAAGTACTTGCCGCCATTGGCAATGCTGCACAGGCTGCAGCCAAGGTGGCCGATATAAAATCAACAGTAAGAGAGGGTAGCCGCCCTAAACTCGGTGACATCATCAGCAAATATACCGGCAAAATTCATCCACTGGTCTGGGTGGGTATCGGTATTGCCGTACTTCAGCAGTTTACCGGTATTAATGTGATCTTTTATTACGGTGCCACACTCTGGCAGGCTGCCGGATTTGCAGAGTCCGATGCCTTGCTTACCAATGTCATAAGCGGAAGCGTTAATATCTTTTTCACTTTTGTGGCCATAGTGCTGATTGATAAGGTCGGAAGAAAACCCTTGTTGTTAGTCGGTTCTATCGGTCAGGCGGTTATGCTGGCTGTGCTTGCCTATCTTTTCGGAACGGCGAGTATAGATAGTGCCAACAATCTTATTCTGGAAGGAAACAATGGCACCTATGCCTTATTAGCGGCTAATGCATACATTGCCTTTTTTGCAGCCTCATGGGGTCCGGTAATGTGGGTTATGCTGGGAGAAATGTTTCCAAATCAATACCGGGGAGCAGCGTTGGCTGTTTGTGGTATCGCGCAATGGGGATCCAACTTTACCATAACCATGACCTTCCCTATTATGCTGAACTATCTGGGACTCGGGGTTTCCTATGGCGTTTATGCAGTCTTTGGAGTGGTGGCCTACTTCTTTGTGAAGTCGCTTGTGAAAGAAACCAAGGGCCGAAGTTTGGAAGATATGTCCCGCGAACAGGAAGAGGAGGAAAGAAGGCATGCCCAGCAGGCGGGTTAGGGTTATAGGCAATTACTAACTGCTGTGATTTTAAAATGAGACCATATACAATGAGTGCTGTCTTTACCTGAACAGTTAACTCATTTTATAGGAGTTTAAAATACCGGCACATCTAAAGTTTTTGATTAGAGGTCTTCGAGAAGCAGATATTAAATAAAATAGCTGATTTTCGATTATTCCCTAAAAAAATACTACTTGAAAATAGAAAAATGAACCAAAGGTTCCATATTTTTGATTTATTCTAAATTTTTTAATCAAAACCCAAAATAACTAGTATGCATAAGAAAACTAAAAATGAACGGAGGGACTTTATAAAAAAGTCAGGGGCTGCAATGGCTGCCTTTACCATTTTACCCAGCAACGTAGTTTCAGGATTTGGCTACACCCCACCAAGCGATAAGTTAAACATCGCCGGAATAGGTGTTGGAGGTATGGGTAGGCGTAATTTGAGAAACATGAATACTCAGAACATTGTGGCTTTGGCCGATGTGGACTGGACATACGCAAAGCGGTGCTTTAACGACTATCCTAAAGCAAAACTCTACAAGGATTACCGTAAGATGCTCGCTGAAATGGATAAGGACATAGATGCTATCATGATCTCAACACCGGATCATACGCATTATGTTACAGCAGCTGACTCAATGCGGGCAGGCAAGCATGTTTATGTACAAAAGCCCTTGACGCATTCGGTGTATGAATCCCGTAAGCTCAGGGAAATAGCTAAAGAGACCGGCGTGGCAACCCAAATGGGAAACCAGGGGAACTCAAGCGATGACATGAGAAAGGTTTGTGAGTGGATTTGGAACGGGGAAATAGGTGAAGTAAGCCGTGTTGATGCCTGGACCAACCGGCCCATATGGCCACAGGGATTGGAAAGACCGGCGGAAACCCCTTCCCTTCCACCAACACTTGACTGGGATTTATTCATAGGGCCTGCCGAATGGCGTCCTTATCACCCATCCTATACCCCATGGAATTGGAGAGCCTGGTGGGATTTTGGTACCGGAGCTTTGGGCGATATGGCTTGCCATATCATGGATCCCGTTTATAAATCACTTGAGCTGGGATTCCCATATGCTTTTGAGGCTTCTTCTTCTCAGGTAAATACGGAAAGTGCGCCAATTTCAGAAAAAGTGACCTATTTCTTTGGGGAGCGGCCAAAGAAAGGAAAGATAAATATGCCGGCCGTTGAATTTAACTGGTATGATGGTGGTTTGCAGCCAGAACGTCCTGAAGGTGTAAAACCGGGAACATACCTGGGAGATAGTGGTGGTGGCGCAATTTTCTATGGCACCAAGGGAATCCTTATTTGTGGAACCTATGCCAGGAACCCATATATTATTGGCAGGGAAGATAATCCCCCACCGGTGACCAATGAATTACGAAGGATTGCAGATGCTATGAATGGCGGTCATGAAATGGATTGGGTTCGCGCTTGTAAGGAAGATAAGGAAAACCGCGTGGAGTGCAGTTCTAATTTTGATTATGCCGGACCATTAAATGAAACCGTTGTGGCAGGGAACCTTGCTGTGCGTTTACAGGGGTTGCGCAGAAGACTCGAATGGGACGCTGAAAACATGAAAATCACCAATATCAGCGACACAGATGAGATCAGTGTTGTTACTTCCGATAGCTTTACCGTAGTAGATGGTGACCCGCGATTTGATACCAAATTCGCAACTATGAATGCCAAAGAAGCTGCTGAAAACTATGTTAAAAAGACCTATAGAGAAGGCTGGAACTATTAATTAAAAACAATAAATAATGATAAGAGTAAAGATTGCTTCACTGCTATTTTTGGGTTTATTAGTTTCCTGTAATACAGCCAAAAAAGAAAAAAAAGGTGAAGAACAAGAAGCAGAAGAAATGGTAGAAACCGAGGTTATGACTGCCCCGAATACGCTTACCGAGGCAGAAATAGCTGAGGGCTGGAAACTTTTGTTTGACGGGGAAACAACTACCGGTTGGAGGAGCTATGGAAAAGACACCTTCCCTGAAGGTTGGGTTATCGCAGACGGCATGATACACTGTCCGGGTTCGGGCAGGGGGGAAGCCGGTGGAAAAGATACAGGAGATATCCTATATGACGAAAAGTTTTCCAATTTCCACCTCAAATTAGAGTGGAAAATTTCAGAAGGCGGCAATTCCGGTATATTCTATCTGGGCCAGGAATCAGAGGATTTGGACTTTATCTGGAAAACCGCTCCGGAAATGCAGATATTGGATAATGAAAAACATCCCGATGCCCAGATGGGTACAGATGGAAACCGACAGGCAGGCTCCTTGTATGATCTAATTCCTGCCAAGCCACAAAATGCAAATCCCGTTGGGGAGTGGAACCAGGTTGAGATCATGGTTTATAAAGGTTCTGTCTGGCACAAACAAAATGGAGAGAAGGTAGTGGAATACCACCTTTGGACCCCGGAATGGTACGAAATGGTTGCCGGAAGTAAGTTCCCGGAACTAAATGAAAATTGGGCTGAGGTAGCTTCTGAAGGCTATTTTGGTCTTCAGGACCACGGAGATGACGTATGGTTCAGGAACATTAAAATAAAGCAGCTCTAAGGGTTTAAGCTGGGTACTTCAAAAAACGTTCAGGATTGCATACTTTTTGAACGTTTAAGGTTGGGCCACAAACAAAAAAGCACGGCTACTATGCCGTGCTTTTTTGTTATGTCATTCTCATTAAAGTCCATTCATTGCAGAAGTCCGGAGGATTAATACGGCATAGGTCCGGCTACCTACTAATGGGGGAGTTTGTTCCGGAGTATCCCGTAAACAAAGGTCCCTAATAGGGCTGAGGCAATAACAATCAGCATACTGAATACCCCTGTGCCCAGCAGAATATACATGGGGCCCGGACAGGCCCCGCCCAGTGCCCATCCCAGGCCGAATAGTGTACCTCCGAGCAGGTATTTGACAAAGCCCCGATCTTTGGGGTTAATATGAATCAGTTGCCCCTCGGCATTTCTTACGCGGGATTTTTTCAATACCCACAAGGCAACGACACCCAGAATCACAGCCGATCCGATTATTCCATACATATGGAAGGCCTGAAATTTGAACATTTCAATAATACGATACCAGGACACGGCCTCAGATTTTACCAGGACGATGCCAAAGAACATACCGACAAACAAAAATCGAACTATTTTCATGCGCCAAAGATTATTGGGAGTAAGAAATGTGTCATAACCAGTCCCCCGATAAAAAAGCCAATTACGGCAATCAGGGAAGGCCATTGCAGGTTGCGCAGACCAGAAATGGCATGTCCGGAAGTGCATCCTCCTGCATAACGTGTACCAAAACCTACCAGGAAGCCCGCAATTACCAGAATGGAAATCCCTTTAAGGCTGAAAACAGCATCCCAACTGTAAATCTCAGGAGGCAATAAGGTATTCCCGACTTTATGAAAACCGAGTTCTTCCAGATCAGCTATGGTTTGTGCACTTAAGGCGATGGATGAATCGTCTGAAAAAAAAGTGACGGAGATATATCCGCCAATAATGGCGCCCAGGACTACGAGGAGGTTCCAGCGCTGAGCTTTCCAGTCGAATCTGAAAAAATCAGCATATTTCCCGGCTCCGCCTATACTGCAAAGTGTTCTGAGGTTAGACGACATTCCGAAAGTCTTCCCCCAATAGACCAGGAGCAACATCACCAGGGTAATCAGGGGTCCGGAGACGTACCAGGGCCAGGGTTTAAGTAAAAATTCCATAGGATCTTATGTTGAATATGTACCCACAACCTCCGGAGTTATTATAAATGAAATGAAAATATTAGACGTTGAAACAGGCTTTCCTTACATAGCCATGGTAGCGTAAAAATAAAGACTAGCGCTTCTGATAGACCTCGCTGAAAAAATCCGGCAGGGTTTCTCCTACCAGGTTGGTGAGTTGATCACCGTCCAGGGTAAGGATTATTGGGTCTACTCCCTGAAACAGGGTCAATTGGTTGTTCTGAAAAGCCCAGGTTCCGGAGTTGAAGCTCTGTTGCTGATTACAGCGAATATCAAACAATCCTCCGGTAATTGTGGTGACAGTAACCCCATTAAGGTTTAAACTCCACGTGCCCACATCATTGATCGTAAGGGTGCCGGAAACACAGT
>JABDRK010000083.1 GCA_013041785.1 Eudoraea sp. | reverse complement strand
GCCTACTCCCTGCCAGAAGAAAAACTGGATAGACTGCAGGATAGCTTGAGAATCCTGTCTGGACTGTATGGAATCCTGAAGCCATTGGATCTTATCCAGCCCTATCGGTTGGAAATGGGGACGCAGTTAAAAGTAGGCCGGAAAAAGAATTTATATGACTTTTGGAAAAAGACCCTGACAGAAACACTGAACGCCGAGTTGGGAGATGAGGAACTGTTTGTAAACCTGGCCAGTAATGAATACTTCAATGCTTTGGATCATAAGCAGTTGAAGGTGCCTGTGATTACGCCAATTTTCAAGGACTGGAAGAATGACAAACTCAAAATCATCAGCTTTTTTGCCAAAAAGGCCAGAGGTTCTATGGTCCGCTATATCCTGGATACCAATGCAGAGACCCTGGAGGATATACAGGGATTTAACTACGATGATTACATTTTTAGTCCCGAGCACACCCTGAAATCCAACCAACCGGTTTTTGTGCGATAGAATATTTTGGGTTTCCTGTCGTTAGCTGAATAAAGGCTAATCTATGAAACGGTATATTGTATTGATACTGCTCCTGGCAGTTGGATTCGTAGGCTGTACGGATCGGGATGACGATCTGGAGGCCATAAACATCAGAATTAAAAACGCAAGCACCCTTAATTTTGACTCGGTTCAGGTGGGGGAATCCCCGGAACCCTATCTCAATGTGGCCCCGGATGGATATTCGGGCTATCAGGAATTCGAAATTGCATACACCTATGCCTTTATACAGATTACTTCCGTGGAAGAAACATATACACTGCAGCCCATAGATTTTGTAGGGGAAACCCCCCTGCCTCTCGGCTTCTATACCTATGAACTTGACATTAGCGATACAGGAGAGGTTACCCTGAACTTTGTGATCGACTAAGTTTTGCTTTTTACGCCGACTTTATCTTCCACTGAGGCTTTTTTCTTGATTTTGCGCGGCCTGCGCACCCCATAGGTCTTGTTCACAATCTTTCCTCTCTTTGATTTTTTATCTCCTTTACCCATAATCAAGCTATTTGGTTATCCTAAAGCTACGCATTTGGGCCAATTTTTCAAAGCGCATCTGCATTCGGGTTTCCCCCCTGTTTTTTATATCTTTTAAACCCCGAATGAAATTACTGACCCGTAATGTTTAAACATGTACATCCTTATGAACCTTTCCTTTTTGAGGAAGCAGAGAAGTTAATCGTCGGGACACTACCACCCCCCCGATTTACACAAAGGGAACTAAAACCCGGCGATGTTGATTTTTGCTACGGAAGCCGGGACGGACAACTATGGAAAATTCTGGATCACATTTTTAAGTTGGATCTGGTTTACGAAACCACCCCCTTTGCCGTTGAACAGCGGAAAGCGTTTTTGAAGCGCCGGAAAATTGGAATCTGCGACATTGTGGCTATGGCTGATCGGGAGAAAATTGATGCCTCTGACCTGGGGATGCAGCAGATCCAGTTGCGCGACCTTCTGGGATACCTGGAGCGGTACCGCAAAATCGAAACCTTGCTGTTTACCGGAGGAAATAGTAAGAACGGGCCGGAATATCTGTTTCGGAGATTGTTAAAAACAGCAGGTTTGGAATTGATCCCGGTAAAACAGGAAATTCCAAGGATTCATAAATTCCTCCTGCATACTTCAAATGGTAAGACCCGTGAGATCCGTACCGTTTCTCTTATTGCCCCATCCGGGGCCGCAAACCGGGCTGTGGGTAGCATCCCTGCCTACAAAGCTCATAAAACGCGAAATCCCAGCTACACCACCCTGGATTTCCGGGCGGAGCAGTACAGTGCCTTTTTCTAGGCGTATTTGTTGGTTTTGTATGGATGAGGTTCAATTTTGTTATACCTGCAAATGCCGGTCTCGAGGTTCTCGTTTAAATAGCGATATTTGTGCACGATAAAGCCCTTGGGCATAATTATTTTTTTGACACCTAATTGCCACTACGCGAAATGAGCCAGGTTGAACGACTTAAGGAATTCAAAAAATCCGTCCGGAATAAGTTCAATATATACAACAGTCTATTCCTGAATTTGCCGTATACGGACACAGAAAATGTCGGGGTGTATATTCCCTTGTTATTCCGCCAATGTGAAAAAGGGCTTGAAGCCGGCAAAAACCCTATGGAAATTCTGGAAGATTTTTTCGCGAACTATGCAGAAATCGAAACAGAAAAGGAACGCATCGATTTTATGTTCAAGATCATTCAGTATGTTGAAAGACAGGTGGTCTTATATGATAGTGTGGAGGATGCTGCCTTTCCCAGGTTGCACGAGCTTACCGATTCCCTTTCCATTCGGGACTATTTCCAATTGGCCAATAAAAACAAGCGCGGGGATGAGCTTGCCAGGAAACTGGAGACCTTTAGCGCCCGGATCGTCCTTACCGCACATCCCACCCAGTTCTATACCCCGGCGGTACTGGATATCATTAGCATGCTCCGCAACCTGATCCTGGACAACAATCTGGATGAGATCGATATTACCCTGCAGCAACTCGGGTTAACCTCACTTATAAAACGGACCAAACCCACACCCTACGATGAGGCGAAAAATATTATCTACACTTTGCGACATGTCTATTACGATGCCGTTGGCGAACTGTATGCCTACATCAAGAGCCACACGGACAAGCCGGATTTCCAGAACCCAAATATTATAAAAATTGGTTTCTGGCCCGGGGGAGACCGGGACGGAAATCCTTTTGTAACTGCTCAGATTACCAGGGATGTAGCCGATGAACTTCGGACTACCCTGATGAAATGCTATTACCACGATCTTAAGAAACTGCACAAACAAATTTCCTTCCGGGGACTTCATGAAGCCATTCAAAAGCTTCGGGACGAACTGTATGTGGCCATGTTCAACAAGAACAAGATTTTGTCTTACGAATACATCATGGGGCAGCTTCAGGAGATCAGGGCCGGACTTATTTCTGATAATTACGGCTTATACCTAAAAGAGCTGGATCACTTTATAGATAAGGTCCGCCTGTTTAAGACGCATTTCGCTACCCTGGACATTCGGCAGGATCACAGCATGCACAAACGGGTGGTGACTGCGGTTTTGAAGAAAACAGGTCACATCCGGGAAGAGCTGGAAGAGCTCAGTGAAGAAGCCCTTGTAGATTTGCTTATTAATCAAAACCTAAACCCGGATCCCGAGGAATTTGAAAACCCAATTGTGCGGGATACACTTGAAAATATTACCCAATTGCCGGACATTCAGAAAAATAACGGGGAAGAGGGTTGCAACCGTTATATAATCAGCAACTCTGAGGATATTTTCTCGGTATTATTTGTCTTTGGACTGTTCCGTTGGTGCGGATGGGATGCAAGGGCTATTAGCTTTGATATTATTCCGCTTTTCGAAACCATGAAGGGAATGGACGCCTCGGAAGCCATAATGCAGCAATTGTTTGACCTCGACGCCTACCGCAGGCACCTGGAACAACGTCAGCTTACACAAACCATGATGCTGGGTTTTTCGGATGGCACGAAGGATGGAGGTTATGTAAAGGCCAACTGGTCTATACTGAAAACG
>JABDRK010000071.1 GCA_013041785.1 Eudoraea sp. | reverse complement strand
GAATAAGACCCTGCAAAATGCGGTTTATAAGGGGTTTTGTCTGCCGAAAAACGCACATCCCGATAGATGCGGAAAAGTTTGTGCTTGTCTATCTCGTCATGGGTATTTAACGCATCCTGCAGACCTTGATAAAAGGTTTTGACCGTTGCCTGTACGTGTTGAAAATCAGCCTTATGGGCCGAAAACCATTCCCGGTTGTTGTTCTTTTTTAAGGCGCGTAGAAAACCAAGGACCTCTTTTGTAATTACTGGTGATGCCATTCGACCAAATTTTATACTAAAGTTAACCATTTTGGGGTCCCGCCCCTGTTTATAATATGTAATTTTGAAACAAGTACCCCGTGTAATGAGCAAGGAAAAGATAATAGCTAAAATTATTGCGAATAAAAAGCAGCCCAACCTGCGTTTTCGTCTTAAGCGCAAGGTGGAAGCATTCACAGATCTGCTGTTCCTCACGCTTTTTGATATTGAGACCCCGGTCCCTGAAAATATAGATACTCTGGCTTTGCAATTTGATGAGCTGGTAGACCTGGCTTGCTGGAATATTGAGAAGCCCTGTAGCAAGATCTGGGAAAACTATCTAGAACAACTTCCGAATGTGCTTGAAAAGCTCAACCTGGATGCGGAAGCAATAGCCGACAGTGATCCGGCTACCCAGTCCATTGAAGAGGTGTATATGGCGTATCCTGGTTTTTATGCCATCGCCATTTACCGCCTGGCACACGAGCTCTACAAAAAAGGGTTTCCCCTGGTTCCCAGGCTTATGACGGAATATGCACACCGGCATACAGGGGTTGACATCAACCCGGGGGCCCATATTGGAGATTCCTTCTTTATCGACCATGCCACAGGAGTCGTTATCGGGGAAACCGCAGTGATCAAAAATAACGTGCGGATCTACCAGGGGGTTACCCTGGGGGCATTGTACGTTGCAAAGCATTTAAAAAACACCAAAAGGCATCCCACAATAGAAGAAAATGTAACCATCTATGCCAATGCTACCATCCTTGGCGGAAAAACGATTATTGGGGCCAATAGTGTAATTGGTGGAAACGCCTGGATAACCGAGTCTGTTCCTCCGAATTCAAAGGTTTTTCATTCTCCGGAAATCAAAATCAAAACTCAGGCTGATGTCTCATAATATCCTCGATCTTATTGGAAACACCCCCCTGGTTAAATCCCGCTCCCTGAATCCAAATAAAAATGTAACCCTCTATTTCAAAATGGAAGGACACAATCCCGGTGGGAGTGTTAAGGACCGGGCGGCCTACAATATGATAAAAAGTGGTTTGGAACGGGGAGAAATCACCCGGGAGACCCCGCTCATTGAGGCCACCAGCGGAAATACGGGCATTGCCCTGGCTATGATTGCCGGTATCTACGGTTTGAATATCGAGTTGGTCATGCCTGAGAATGCCACAAGGGAACGGGTACAAACCATGAAGGCTTACGGTGCCGAGGTAATCCTCACGCCTGCCGATACTGGAATAGAAGGAGCCAGGGATTATGCCGAAAACAAGGTTAAAGAGGAAGGCTACCGTATGCTGAATCAATTTGGCAATCCCGATAATTGGAAAGCACACTACAAAACTACCGGTCCGGAAATCTGGAAGGATACCGGAGGAAGGGTTACCCACTTTGTATCTGCTATGGGTACTACAGGCACCATAATGGGCACATCAACCTATCTCAAGGAAAAAAATCCGGAAGTACAGATTGTAGGCGTACAGCCCACAGACAATTCGAGTATCCCGGGAATAAGGAAATGGCCGCCTGAATACCTGCCCAGTATTTTTGATGCCGGTAAAGTAGATCAGGTTATGGAAGTAAGCGAAACTGAGGCTGCGCACATGGCCCGACTTCTTGCCCGTGAGGAAGGTATTTTCTCCGGTATGAGCAGCGGTGGGGCAGCCACAGCTGCCATCAGGCTGGCAGAAAGCCTTACAGAAGGGGTAATCGTCTCCATTGTTTGTGACCGGGGCGACCGTTACTTGTCATCAGACCTATTTACCTAGGGATTTTGTAGTACTTCAATTACTGCCTGCTGATAAGTGGGGAAGGATGACAGGTTATTGTGCCTGCCTCCCTGAATCGCATAAAATCTTTTGTCGGCTCTGGGAATACTATCAAAGAGTTTTCTCCCTGAATCAAAGGGGACAATCCGATCTTCCGTACCGTGAAATATCCGAACAGGACAAAGTACCTGCTGCATAAATTCATGCGCCCTGAAGGGGTACTTCATTAACCATTTTACCGGAAGCCAGGGAAAACGTTTGGCCCCGATATCCAACAGGCTGTAATACGGGGTTTCAAGCAGCAATAAGGCAGGCTGATTGTCTGCTGCGAGTCGGGTAGCCATGCCGGTTCCCAGGGAGCGGCCATACAGTATAATCTGCTTTTCCGGATAGTTCTTTTGGGCGAAATCATAAAAAAGCTGGGCATCTGAATACAAGGCTTCCTCACTTAGGGCTCCGGTACTTTTGCCATAGGTCCGGTAATCCATAACCAGCACATCAAAGCCCTGTTTGGCAAAGGGTATTACAATTTCCCCCCAGCGCGACAGGTTGCCAGCATTCCCATGGAAATACAGGATAAGCCCGTTGGAATCTTCCCGTTTAAACCACAGGGCATTTAGCCGGGCTCCGTCAGCTGCCGATAAGAAAACTTCTTCAAAGTGTTCAGAAAAGGAATACGCATAGTTCTGTGGTAGCCGCGTGGGCAGAAAAATCAACTTTTCCTGAAGGAAATAAAGCATAATAATAGCAATTAGGTAGGCGCCAAGGCCTACACCTAAGATCTTCTTAAGTCTTCGCATTAGCCTTTTTTGCGGATTGTGCATATTCAAGACTGGATCCTTTCAGATCCACCTCCTTAGGTCTGGATGATATGATATCGTTCAGCATACTGTGATAGGATTCGAAGGTGTGCAGATCCTTGTGGCCCCCACCGATTACCGTATACAACTTCGTAAGTTCAGGTTTAATCTTGGATAATTTTACGCTGGTCTTGTATGGTATCAACTTGTCATCTGTACCGTGTATGATGTGAATGGGGCAGTTTACATATCTCAGCCACTTATAGGTGGGCATTGGAAACTTTAGCAACAAGGATAAGGGCATAAAAGGCATATAGCGTTTCCCTACCTTGCTCAGGCTGTAATACGGGGCGTCCAGGATCAGCATCCGGGGGTTATTCATAGAGGCCAGTTTAGCTGCAAAACCAGAACCCAGGGAACGACCGTAAAGGATGATATATTTTTCGGCAACCTGCTCCTTGATCTTGTTATAGATCACCTGCATGTCTCTTTTTATCGCTTTTTGGCTCCTGCGTCCGGTGCTTTTCCCAAATCCACGATAGTCCACCATTAAAACATCATAACCCAGCCTTGTGAAATCTACCGCGAACTTGCCCCATCCCTTGATGCTTTTCGAATTTCCTTTCAGGTAAAAAACAATTCCTTTAGGTTCTTTTGCCTTAAAACGCAGCCCATTGATCACCGCACCATCCCGGGTCTCCACATTGTATTCCTCGGTTTCCTGATTTTCGTAGGCAAACTGAAAGTCGGCAGGGAGTTTTTCGGGTTTGAATAGAATGTAATCCTGCAGGAAATACACCAATATGCTTATTCCCAGATAAACTGCAACAACAACAATGATAATATTAAGCCATAAAGGCATCTGCATTCCTTTGCTTCAATGTACAAAAATTATGAATTACTCTTGAAATCCAGTTGATGCAGATGCAATCCGGAGCCCGGAGCGATATATGTCAGCTCAAGGCTGGATGGATCGGAAAGGGATTGCCTGATCTGATCCCGTGTAAGCTCTCCCCTGCCTAAGCTCACCAGCGCCCCCATGATCATACGTACCTGATATCTGACAAAGCCCGAAGCTCCAACTTGCAGCACATAGCTTTTCTGAGGAAAAAAGCTTGCTTTAAGTTCCGTGTTTTCGCTGAGCACACAGCTGTTTAGGGTTCTCTTTAACTCCCGGAGATGATCTGATTTTGGGGTATAGGCTCCAAAATCATGGGGCCCTTCAAACAAGGATGCCCCTTCCTGCATCCGTTCGATGTCCAGTTCTCCGGGGAAGCAGGCCATAAAGGGGGCACAGAAAGGATGAAGCTTTTCGGCAGTGGCAAAAAGATAGTGGTATACCTTATAGCGGCTATCATTGATAATATTGAATTCCTTATCAACCGGAGTGATAGTTGTTATCCGGATATCAGGGGGCAGATTGCGGTTAAACGTGTTTTGGAAAGCTGTGAGATCCGGAATGGGAATGCCTTCCAGAAAAAGCTCAAAGGCACCGTCCATGGAGGAAACCTTAGCGTCCGTACGGCTGCTTCCGAGAATTTTATAACGCCTGTCAGGCAATACGAATTTTAGCGTTTTTAACAACATCCCTTCTACGGTTTTCTGTCCGGGCTGTCGTTGCCAGCCA
>JABDRK010000066.1 GCA_013041785.1 Eudoraea sp. | reverse complement strand
CGGGTAACGTTTTCGGCCTGGGCCCTCATTTCCTTAACACAGGTAAGCACGTTCCAGTTTTCATTGACCTTTACCAATTCCTTGGCCATGAGTCCCCCGGCAGAATTTTCATCGTAGCGCAAGAGATCTACAATAGCCTCGGCATGATCCGGGTCTTCGATTTCGGAAATAACCTCCTGAACTATTTCCTTGGGTAGCTCACCAACAATATCAGCAGCATCATCGGTATCCAGCTCTTCCAGTTCTTCTGCAATCTCTCTGGAAGAAAGATTATTGAGAACGGCTTCCCGAACATCATCGTCCAGCTCGGTGAGAACATCTGAGGTTTTTTCGCTATCCAGGAGTTTGATGATGTAGGTCGCCTGTTCCTCATTCAGTTCATTGGCAATTTCAGCTACATCGGCATAATGCACGTCATCCAGAATGGACAACAATTGGGAGTCCTTCTGCTCGTCGACCAGCTGTTCAATTTCAGCCAGTAATTCATCTGTGAGCTTAAACGGTGTCATTTTCTATCTTCATGGTCAGCGCAATGAAATCCGAAACATCCAATTGTTCCGGGCGCTGATCAAAGATAATATCTTCTTTTAGATTATCAGATAGGTTAAAGCCTTTTAAGCTATTGCGAAGAGTCTTTCTCCTGTGGTTGAAGGCGGCTTTCACTACCTTGAAAAACAGCACTTCATTACAGTCGAGCTGATAAGGTTCTTTACGGGTAAGGAGGATAACACCCGACTGTACTTTAGGCGGTGGATCAAATACTTCAGGGTGGACAGTGAAGAGGTAGTTTGCCTCATAGAATGCCTGGGTCAGCACGGAGAGGATGCCATAGCTTTTACTCCCTTTTTTTTCGCATATCCGTTTTGCTACCTCCTTCTGGAACATTCCTGAAAATTCAGGGATGCGATCTCTGTTTTCCAAGGTCTTGAATACAATTTGTGAGGAGATGTTATAGGGAAAATTACCGGTTATAGCAAAGGACTCCCCCGGGAAAAGGGTAGCCAGGTCGGTTTTCAGAAAATCGGCTTCATGGATCGCAAGTTTATGCATCTGGGGTCTGAGTTCCGGATGCAGAATCGGGAATTCTTTTTGGAGAAAGGCTACGGATTCCCGGTCTATTTCCATAACCGCCAGATGTATATCCTGTTGCAGCAGGAATCGGGTGAGAACTCCCGTGCCCGGACCTATTTCCAGGACATTCCGACATTTTTTTAGTGAAAGTGTGTTCGCAATTTTATGGGCAATATGCTCATCTTTCAGGAAATGTTGCCCCAGATGCTTTTTCGCCCGAACGTTTGGTCCGGAATCTTTCTGGTAGCGGATTCGCTTTCCTTTTGCGGAGGGTTTTCGCTTTTTTCCCTTCACGAATTCCGTTTTTTCTCAACCGGTTTTTCCAGGTACACCCAGGCTTCTGTTCCGGAATCAAGCCTGGCACGAATGCGCATATAAGCTTCTCCTTCATATTGGTCTGCCCGTAACAGATCTCCCGGACTAACAACCACAACTTCGCCTGTGACCTTATCTTTATGACTATGTGTTATCTCTACAGAAGGGTATAGCCCTGCTACTTTATTTTTATGGATACGGTAACCCGGAAGTGCATCTTTTCGCCCTTCAATTTCGCGCGTAAACACCATTTGCCTGACATCGGCTTCCAATAGCGTCCCGTAGACAAAAAGATTTTCCGTTGCCGTTCTAAGCTCAGTATTTTGAATATCAATTACTTCCAGTTCTGTTCTGAAGGCAACAAATTGTTCTCCAAACCTGTCTACGGCATCCTGTCTTAATCTGTCCGCATCTTCTTCGTAGTATTGCCGGAGCATCGTTTTGTTTTTGGCAGTATACTGAACTGAATAGGTAACACCGCCCATTTCTTCGTCTACCATAACCCTACTCATTTTTGCTTCGGAGAATTTCCCTGTAGCCAACATGTCGGGGATATGAATGGTCTTCATCCATTGCAACCAGCCTTCCTGTGCGGTTTCATCGATGTTTATGGTTACATTATAAATGATCATGACTTATCTATTGGTATATATCCAAAATGCCCAGGTAAAAACTGACGGAGTAACTATATGCCTGTTACAACTCAATTTACTACATCTCCTCTTAAGATCCTGAAATTTCTCCTGGCCTGTGGAAAATAATAGCTGTCCTGGTAATTATATATGATCTGTTCAAAATGGTATTTAGCCTTTTCAGGCTGATTGAGTTCATTTCGATAAAGCTCCGCTATGGCAAAATGGGCATCGTCTGCCAGAATATCCTGCCCAAAAAACTCAATTACTTTGAGATAATTCAGGCGGGCAGCATCAAAGTTCCCACTTTCTTCCAGCAATTTTCCTTGTCTTAGCAAGGCCTCATCTTCAATTTTTTCCCCTTTATGATTTTCCAGGATATCCCCAAGCGCTTCAACAGATGCTTTGGTTTTGTTCTGATAGGCCAGAAAATCTGCCCTTGCGTATTTTTTTAGGGCGGTTTGCGTTGAATCCTCCAGGGAATTATCGGAAATAAGCAGGCTCAATTGCATGGCGTCGTTTGCAATCAGCTGTGAAGTGGAGCTTCGCAATACTTTTAGCTGTGTAAGTGCCCAGTCAAAATCCCCTTTATAAAAACTGGTTTGTGCTACCCTGAAGCGCGCTTCCTGCCCCAGGGGGTCATTCTTAAGTCTTTTCTGGATTTGGGAAAAGTTGATCAAGGCCTCATTGAATTTCTGACTAAAAACCAGAATATCGCCCAAAGCAATTTTGACGTAAGCTTCTGTATATTTCGTAAGTGGTAATTGCAGCGCTTGCTTCAGTATTTTTTCAGCCTCTGCCGGATTGTCTTTTTTAAAGGTCAGGAAATTGGCGTATGCAATTTGCAATTGTAAGGTTTCCCCCTGGTAGCCGTATTCGTTTATCAGGCGTATGAATTTTTCATCAATGGCCTTGATGGCTTTTTCATCTGCCCCTTTCAGTGCAATATCTATAAGATTCAGCCGGGCATTTAAGCGGGATACCGGATCAAACCCATTCTTTTCGATAAATTCAAAAATAGGGATTGCATCATCCGTTGCTCCTTCTCTTAATGCAATATTGCCCAGGCTTTCCATGCGTTGGAGATCATTGATCGCGGCCCTTTTTACAATCGCTTTTTCCTGTATGAAAGCCAGATTAAACTGGCGCTGTTGAACAAATAGCCAGCTTAGCAATTCATTCCATAGCAGGTCTGGGTTCGCTTGTGCGTTTTTCAACAGGATTTTTTTCAGGGAAAGGTTATTGGGGTCCTGTGGATTTTCTGAAATGAAATTATCAATATTACGCAGGATATTGGCCTTTGAGGCCTTTCCGTTTAGCAAAAGTTCCAGGAAGGACTGGTACATTTTTTCAATATCCCCCTTTTCGCCATAAATACGGGCCATCTGATAATTGTAGTCGAGTTGGGGATTGAGGGCCATGGCCCGGGAATAGGCCCTGAGGGCAAAATCAAGCAGGGCATAGCGCTCAAAACGGACCCCGATAAGGTACCCGTAATTGGGATTGGATTCGATAAAGTTCAGGGCTTTCTCATAAGATTCATTGGCCTTATCAGGTAAATCCTGCAACCGATAGTTGTAACCCAGTTCTATAAAAATTGTCGGGGAGGAACTCCTGCTATCAATCTTGTCTAACAAAAGCTCTTCGGCCTCCTGGTACCTTTCAAGCTGCTGGTAGCATGCTAATAAACCTTCCAGATAATCCGGCCGCGTGGGATTGTCTTTTACGAGGCGTTCAAAAAAAACCAGCGCTTTCTCATATTCACCGTCATTGAGATATTGCTTGGCAAGGAAATCAGCCTGTCCCAGTACCGGGATTCCCCATAAAAAAATCAATATCAGGCAAATGCTCTTCATACGCAGGTTTTCACAAAGATAGCACAGATGAAGTTTACCTTTTGTTAAGGAGAATACAAGGCGGTTAATCGATTTTGTCAAAACCGGTGTAGGGTACCAATACCTCAGGGATGCGGATATGGGTAGCTTTCTGATAGTTCTCCAGTATGCCTGCCAGTACACGTGGTAAAGCCAGTGCACTTCCATTGAGCGTATGGGCGAGTTGTGTTTTTTTGTTGTTGTCCCTGTACCGGAGTTTCAATCGATTTGCCTGGAAGGCTTCGAAATTAGATACCGAACTGATTTCCAACCAGCGTTTTTGCGCCGTTGAGTACACTTCGAAATCATAGGTAAGGGCTGAGGTAAATCCAAGGTCACCTCCACAGAGCCTCAAAATCCGGTAGGGGAGCTCCAATTCCTGTAATAAAGTCTTTATATGTGCAACCATCTTGTCCAGGGCAGCGTAGGATTGATCGGGGTGTTCAACACGTACAATTTCTACCTTGTCGAACTGGTGCAGGCGATTCAAGCCACGTACATGGGCCCCATAACTACCGGCTTCGCGGCGGAAACAAGGGGTGTATCCGGTATAAGCGACAGGCAGTTCTTTTTGTTCGAGGATAACATCCCGCAGCATATTGGTAACCGGGACTTCTGCTGTAGGGATTAAGTACAGGTTGTCTTCCCCTACGTGGTACATCATCCCCTCCTTATCTGGCAATTGTCCGGTTCCGAAACCGGATGCTTCATTAACCAGGTGAGGCACTTGCATTTCGGTATAGCCGGCTTCGGTGTTTTTGTCCAGAAAATATTGGATCAGGGCCCGCTGAAGCCTGGCGCCTTTTCCTTTGTATACCGGAAATCCGGCTCCTGTAATCTTTACCCCCAGCTCGAAATCGATAATATCATACTGCTGTGCCAATTCCCAATGCGGCAGCGCAGCATCTCCCAAATCCGGGATCTCACCTTCCCGGAATACCTCTTCGTTGTCTTCTTCATTGCTTCCGGCCGGGACCAACTCATGCGGGATATTGGGAATCTGATATAAGGCTTCCTGTAACTCCCTGGCAGCTGCATTGAGACTTTCACCAAGGGTTTTAGCCTTTTCTTTTAGCGCTGAAGTCTTATTTTTAAGGGCATTGGCCTCTTCAATTTGTTTGTTTTTAAACAGGATTCCGATCTCTTTGGATAGGGTATTGGATTCTGCCAGTGTATTGTCCAGTCGGGTTTGAAAAGAACGCCTTTTTTCATCCAGTTCAAGGACTTTGTCCACTAGTGGGCGGGCTTCCAGATTTCGCTTTTCAAGAGCTTTACAAACGTTTTCTGTTTGTTCTCGCAGGATATGCAATTGGAGCATGAGGGTAGTTTTAAAACGCAAATTTAGGGCTAAAAGCAGACGAATCAAAGGTAAAAAAGCAGGAGGCGATCAGGTATGTTTATGGCTGTCTTGTGGGTTACTCGGGCTGCTTATCTCCCGACCAGGGAGCAGGAAGGATCCAGCTATGGTGTTCCCAGGGATTCCATTCTTCCCGTCCAAGGTCGACCTCAGGATCAATCAGGGGGGCAAAAGGGTGGTTATTTACGCGGACCCTGGTATCGGCATAAACCGCTACATCCCTACCGGCTTCTGCATACTGATTCTTTAGATGTTGGGCAAATTGCCAGACAAAATCAGGATAAGCTGCCATCCTTCGCTGCTGTTTGCGGTTCAGATATTCTTTAAGATCTATCTTAAAACGGGTTCCGTCTTGCTTGTCGACCACGGTAAAAGAGGCCTGCCCGTATCGTGTTCTCAGCATCATTCGCCAGCTAAGTCTGTGGCCTTCTTCGGTCCAGAGTACATCCCCGGGAATAACATGATGCCGCAAGGGAAGCAGGATCTGTATTGTAAAATATAGCCCTCCCAGCCATAACAGGGGTATGCGATTGGGAGGTGATTCTATTTCATTACCCTTATACGGAGTCTTTTTACGCAGAAAGATGCGCTGCAATGTTTTTGGTTCATAGAAGAAGACGATAAACGCCAATGACAAATACGGGAATATACCAATCTGAAATACTATGGAATTAAAAAGGTGAAAAAACAGGGAGCAACCAAAAGCCAGGTTACGCGTTGGTTTCCACAACAAGGCCGGGATAATCAAGAGGTCAAAAACAATCCCGGCGAAACCAATAAACTGATGGGTTCCATCCAACTGCAGCCATTCTCCAATTATAAGATAATCCTTTTTCCCTTCCATTAATATCCGGATAATGCTGAAATCCAACCAATCGTGGTACCATTTTGCTACGGAGGCATAGGTGTAGACGATGAACAATTGCAATACAATTACCCATTTTACATAGCTGTGCATCCACTCCCGACGGAACTTTGGATTTTCTTCGGCATCAAGGGATACACTTCTATGTGCGGGAAGGAAAGACATAATCCCGGAGATCAGTATAAGCAGGTAATAATGGTTGTTATAAGATGTTTTCTGCATCAGGTACGCCCCTGTCCACATCACGGTAAAGGCGATCATATTGAAACGATACTTGTATCCCAGGGCGATGAAAATCCCCAGGGTTCCCATCACAAAGTAGTAGAACCACATCCCTGGCCCCAGTAGGTGATGCAGCCATTCAAAACCAATAAAAGTGAACGTAAAATCAGGAGAAACCAGGTTGCGGGTGACCCAGCCGGTAAGGATAGCCCCATAGCATTCCAGGCTGATGAGAATACCGAAGAAAATCCGAAACAAGACCAATGGGCTATTGTCCATTTTTGAAAAAAGGAGCCGATTAATCATGTGTCAGGAGATTAAGGCCAGGGCATTGACTTTGTCTTTTTCCAGTTGTTTGCGCAAGGCATCTACGGAATCAAAGCGTTTTTCATCACGAAGGCGGTGCAGGATCTCGATCCGAACCTCTTTGCCATAAAGATCCGCTTTAAAATTAAAGAAATGGATTTCTATACTTCGTTTTGAACCATCAACGGTAGGATTAACCCCAATATTCATCATTCCCTGAACGGCCTGACCATTTAAGGTACTTTGAATAACGTAAACGCCGTTTTTTGGAATGAGCTTATAGGTTTCTTTAATGTGCAGGTTTGCTGTTGGAAAGGAGAGTGTCCGGCCAAGGCCCTTTCCTTTTTTTACCGTGCCGCTGAGCATATACGGGTAACCCAGATAACGGTTAGCAGTATGGATATTCCCAGCTTCCAGGGCCATGCGGATCTTTGTAGAACTAACAGACACTTCGTCAATTTCTTGGGCGGAGATTTCTTCAACTTCAAAATCGAAGGTGTTTCCAAATGTGATAAGGTCCTGAATATTTGCATTGCGATTGCGACCAAACCTGTGGTCATACCCAATTATGATTTTCTTGGCTTTCAATTCATTGACCAGGATATCCCTCACAAAATCCGTTGCCGTAAGCCGGGAAAAATCCTTGGTAAAGGGATGAATGATCAGGTAATCAAGTCCAATCTGCTCCATAATGGCCTTCTTTTCCTCTACCGTATTGAGCAGTTTAATCTCAGCATCATTTTGCAAAACCATACGCGGATGCGGAAAGAAAGTAAGGACAGTTGCCTTTAATCCGGAGGTTTTGGCACTATTTATGAGGCGTTCTAATATCTTGCGGTGCCCAATATGCACTCCATCGAATGTACCAATGGTTATGACCGTGTTATACCGTTTGTCGTAATTGGAAATGCTTTGGACTGTGATCACAGAGTGAAAATAATAAAAAGGCTTACTTTTATCGCGCAAAACCCCTTTGATGAAAACAAAATTACATCTTGTTTTATCAATTTCCATATTCTTTTTCTCGTTTTACGGCTTATCTCAGGCCGATTATTGGGAAAAAGGAACTCCGGGAGAAGCTGTTCCTCAGAACTATCTGACAAATGAAGGGGGAGAGAAATTGCCACTGTTTACCCTTCAGGAAACAGCTTTTCAGGAAGTGCTTGAACGAATAAACAGCCAATCCTTGTCCGATATCACCCTTGCTTTTCCGGATACCGAAGGGGGTTTTATGCAGTTCAGGGTGAGGGAAACACCTGTTTTTGCAGCAGCACTCTCAGCTAAATACCCTGGCATACGTTCTTTTACGGGCTATAGCACCGGAACAACAGCACATAAGATCAGGTTTAGTTATTCCCACAAGGGGCTTCAGGGTATGGTGGTAAATACCACAGGTTCTGGTCCAACTTTTATCGAAAAAGTAGGGAATGAAAAAGCGGTCTATGCTGTGTATACCCGGGATGATCTGTCCTTTCGGGATAAGGAGTTTTTGTGTAATACCCAGTCTAAAGCAGCGCCTGATTTACTTCCTTCCTTCCCATTGTTCGATGATCAGATCTTGCGGAAATACCGTATTGCAGTTTCAACAACCGGGGAGTATACCACCTTTCACGGAGGTACCGTTGAGGATGCCCTGGCCGCAATTAATGCAACGCTTACCCGGGTAAATGAAGTTTTCGAATCGGATCTGGGGGTAACCCTGGAGTTGGTGGCGAACAATGACCTTGTAGTGTTTACTGATGCGGAAACTGATCCCTATAGCGGAAACCTGAATACCGAGGTACAGAACACCCTGACCAGTACCATTGGTTCTTTGAATTATGATGTGGGCCATTTGTTTCAGGCCGATAACAATGGCGGAAATGCAGGATTTATAGGATCGGTTTGTAAGGACGATCAGAAAGGCAGTGCGTATTCGTCTTCTTTGAATCCTCAGGGCGACCAGTTTGATATTGATTATGTAGCCCATGAATTGGGCCACCAGTTTGGCGCCAATCATACCTGGTCATTTGAATCGGAAGGCACGCAGGTCCAGGTAGAGCCTGCAAGCGGATCAACAATTATGGGCTATGCCGGAATTGTTCAGGGAAATAACGTGCAGCCTTCCAGTGATCCCTATTTCCATTACATCAGTATTTTCCAGATTGCCAATTATCTTGAGGTGAATAGCTGTGCGCAGGAACTGCCCTTAAGTAACAATCCTCCGGTAATCCTGACATTGGCTGATTACTTCATACCAAAATCCACCGCCTTTGTCCTGACTGGTTCAGCTTCCGATCCGGACACTACGGATATTCTTACCTATACCTGGGAACAGATCGATGATGGCGTAGTTACCACAGAGACCTTTGGCCCGGAAAACCCGAACGGAGCCAATTTTCGATCCCTTCCGCCTACTACAGATCCATCACGGTATTTTCCCCGTTTGTCAGAAGTGGTTCAGGGTAACCTTACCCTGACGAATCCACCTATAAATTCCGCCTGGGAAACGGTTTCAAACATAGAACGGGAAATGAATTTTGCCCTTACGGTTCGTGATAATGCATTAGGGGGGGGACAGGTGAGTTCGGATGTGATGAAGGTGGAGGTGGTAAATAATGCGGGTCCGTTTGCGGTTACCTCACAGGAGACCACACAAAGCTATGC
>JABDRK010000044.1 GCA_013041785.1 Eudoraea sp. | reverse complement strand
GGGGTAATCTCTCCAACAGCAGCACTTTCCTCCATGCCGTATACGCCTGATGCGAGCATGGCATTTTTAAGAAAACTCTATAATCAAAAGGACTCCCTGATTGGGCCCTATGGGCCATATGATGCCTATAGCACAGGGAACAATTGGTATGTGCCAAGATATCTGGCCATTGATCAGGGGCCCATTCCGGTGATGATAGAGAACCATAGGACGGGAATGCTGTGGGAGCTTTTTATGACAAATAGTGAAGTACGCCTGGGCCTGGAAAAGCTGGGATTCACTTTTACACCTTAAGTGTGAAATCACCTATTGTCCTGCTGCAGTTTCTAGCGAAGTAAAATCAACAAAGCCCCAACTGCTGTCAGCACAAGGATCATTTTCCGGTAAAACCGATCGCGTATTATTTTTACCACGCGCACCCCGGTGTACAAGCCCAGAAATATGCCGGGCAACAGTTTTAGATTAATAAGCAGGCTTTCCCAGCTGATTGTTTCCCACACAAAAATATGCAGAGGCAACTTTACCAGATTGGTTATCAGGAACAGCCAGGCTGCCGTTCCGATAAATTCATTTTTAGGCAGGCGCATGGCGAGAAAATACAGGTTGGAAAATGCCCCGGCCAGGTTGCCGATCATGGTAGCCACCCCGGCAGTGATCCCCATTATTCCTGCAAAGGCCCAATGCCCTGGAACATTTTTGGATTTTCGTAGGTCCCACCAGTACATTACGGTGACACTGATCAGGATGATGACAACCATAAAGATTTTAAAAACATCACCGGGGAGGTCTTTCCCTAAGAAGGTGCCGATCAGCACCCCGCTAACCATCCATGGAGTGAATCGCAGGATATGCCTCCATTGGGTATGCCTGGTGTAGTACAAAACAGCAAATACATCCCCAACCAGAAGCAGGGGGACAATCAATCCAGTAGATTCACGAGCCCCAAAGGCGAGGGCCATGAGGGTCACGGTAACCATGCCAATTCCTTTGAGTCCTGCTTTGGACACTCCCAGGATAAAAGAGGCACAGAAGGCCAGAATCCAGGAAGTAATAGTGATTTCCAAGGAAGTCAGTTAGGGGTTAATCAACGGGAATTATTGAAAACAAAGGTATTTAGAAAAAACATATCTTTATGGCTTAACCCATACCAAACTATGGAATTAAGCACCCTGGATTATATCCTCATAATCGGTTTTTTCTCAATTGTCTTATCTATTGGAATTATAGTCTCCAAAACTTCCGGAAAGAACACTTCGGAATTTTTCCTTTCCGGACGTACCATGCCCTGGTGGCTATTGGGGCTTTCTATGGTGGCGACAACCTTTTCTACAGACACCCCTAACCTGGTGACCGATATCGTACGCACCAATGGTGTTTCAGGAAACTGGGTCTGGTGGGCTTTCCTTATTACCGGCTTGCTCACAGTTTTTGTATATGCCAAGCTGTGGCGGAAATCCAATGTAAATACAGACCTTGAATTCTACGAATTGAGATACGGGGGTGCTCCGGCGCGTTTTCTCAGGAAATTCCGTGCGGTCTACCTGGGGGTTATATTTAATGTTATAACCATGTCAGCTGTTACCCTGGCAGCTATTAAAATAGGAGGGATTATGCTGGGACTGGAGCCCTGGCAGACGGTGATCAGCGCTGGCCTGATTACGGTTACCTTCAGTGCCCTGGGGGGATTTAAAGGAGTAGTCTATACAGACTTTCTCCTTTTTTTTGTCGCCATGGGAGGCGCCATAGGAGCGGCTTATTATCTGGTTAATCTACCGGAGGTTGGTGGTATCGGGGCGGTTATGGCCAATGAAAATGTAGCGGACAAGCTGAGCATCCTACCCGACTTTACCGATAAGGAAGCCCTCATTACTTTGTTTATTATCCCCCTTGCAGTACAATGGTGGAGTTCCTGGTATCCAGGGGCGGAACCTGGAGGAGGAGGCTATATCGCTCAAAGGATGCTGGCCGCAAAAAATGAGAACCACGCCATAGGAGCTACTTTCTTCTTTAATATCATGCACTATGCACTGCGGCCCTGGCCATGGATCCTGGTCGCCCTCGCCTCCCTGGTCGTATATCCTGATATAGCAAGTATCCATGAAGCATTTCCCAATGTTGCTGAAGATAAATTAGGGCACGACCTCGCTTATTCGGCCATGCTGACCAAGTTGCCCAGCGGCCTTTTAGGACTGGTATTAGCATCCCTTGTCGCTGCCTATATGAGCACCATTTCTACCCAGTTGAACTGGGGATCATCTTATATTGTTTATGACTTTTATAAACAACAAATAAATCCCAACGCTTCAGAAAAACGCCTTGTAGCTGTAGGTAGATTGTCCACGGTTGCTCTTATGGTTTTCAGTGCGTTGCTGGCGCTACTCCTTCAGAATGCGCTGCAGCTCTTTGAAGTGTTACTGGTATTTGGTGCAGGAACGGGATTGATCTTTATCCTGCGATGGTTCTGGTGGCGGATCAATGCCTGGAGTGAAATTACGGCCATGTTTGCTTCGGGGATTATTTCCATCACCCTCAAGCTTACCCCCCTGGGACCCTGGCTATTTAACGCAGAGGATGGTGTATTCGCCTCCTGGATGGAATATCCTTTTGTAGTGCTGGTAACCACCTCGATCTGGCTGGCAGCTACCTATATTACCCAGCCCGAATCCCAGGAAGTCCTCCGCAGTTTTTATAAGAAGATCCAGCCGGGTGGACCGGGATGGAAAAAGGTGATTCGGGAAGCCGAAACAGATAAGGTGCAGATCGCAAAATCTGATGAGAAATGGAGCGTTCCCGCCGGCATCTCTGCTATGTTACTGGGTTGTGTTCTTATCTATACCTGCATGTTCGCCACTGGCTTCTGGATTTACGGGGATTATGTACAGGCTGCTGTTCTCACAGGGGTTGCAATTATTTCGGGTTACTCCCTCTCCAGGGTTTGGCTGAAAATGAAAGACAATATTTTATAAGCGCATGAAGGAAAGAATAATTTCAGTCGATATATTCCGGGGACTTACCATTGTCCTGATGATACTTGTGAATACCCCTGGTACCTGGTCAGATGTGTATGCGCCTTTGCTGCATGCCGATTGGCACGGATATACCCCAACAGACCTGGTATTTCCTTTTTTCCTGTTTATTGTGGGAACCTCTATTGTATTTGCCTATCGCAACAAATCTCCCAACAAAGCTACCTATAAGAAGATCACGGTACGCACCTTAAAATTATTGGGATTGGGTCTCTTTCTTGGGGCCTTTACCATCAGCTTTCCTTTTATCAAGGAATTTGCCGATATCCGTTTTCCGGGGGTACTTCAGCGTATTGGGGTAGTATTCTTTTTTGCCGCCGTATTGTTCCTGAATTTCAATTGGAAATCCCTGCTGGGAATATGTCTGGTGTTACTGCTGGGGTACTGGATCTGGCTGGGTTATATCCCAATAAACGGGGTGGAACCTACCTTTGACCGTGCGCCCAACAATTGGGCGAATTATATCGACCTGAAGGTTTTGGGAACCCATATGTATAAGGCAGATTACGATCCTGAGGGAATACTGAGCACCCTGCCTTCCATCGTCACTTCCTTATTGGGGATTTTTACCGGACTCATTCTGGTAAGCAAAAAAGCAAACAAAGAATGGATTTTGGCCGGGCTGGGTATCCTGATGATCCTATTGGGGAATTTGTGGGACCTCGTTTTTCCCATCAACAAAGCAATATGGACCAGTAG
>JABDRK010000441.1 GCA_013041785.1 Eudoraea sp. | reverse complement strand
AGAAGCCCGTAAGGCTGCTGAAAAACAGAATTAAATCACTGCAGCACTAGTAAGGCTGCCTGATAATTGTCTTCCATTTTTCGGGGGCTGCACGACGGATATCGGAAAGATAGATTTCGTGATGTTTGCCTTTCTGTGTATACCCCAATTTCCGAATATATTCGTGTACTTTCTGAATCGTTGGCCCCTCTTCTGAGAAAGGCCCAATATGCAGTATCTGGGCAGCCCTTCCTTCCTGATAGGGTTCAAAACGCAGCTGTTCCAGGGCAGGCAGGTCTTTTTTCTTCTTAACGGTTTCCATTACTTCCTGCACAAGTGTTTCTGTGACCATTTCCGGCTGCATGATCATGGCCGTCCATTTCCATTCACTTTTAGGGGTCTGTTCAAATTGCTCCATATCATCTGCCCACCAGAGTCCTTCCAGCGGCAAAACCCCATAATCTATGGCTAAGGGTCCTTTTTTTATGGCAAATTTTAAGGCGTAGGAAAGTGAATACAGGGCTTCCACTGCGTTTTTGTATGCGGCAGAAGTATTGGGGTCTCCCTGTCCGTCAATTATTAAGAAATTCATTTCAGGAACTTCTACGGTGACTACTTTTGAAGCACCTGGATTATAGAGTGGCTTTAATTCTTTTTTAAGGTCCCTTTTTTCCATGCAGACGGTATTTCACTTAAAATGCAGAATCTTCTCTTTTATCATTTCGCCTGGGGTCGCGCTTTGCCCAATAAATTCCTTTTACCCCTTCCACCCAGTTATCATACATTGTGATCAGGGTAATTTCTTCTATGGTTTCAATGACCCCAAGGACAATCATGGTGTAGAATAGCCAATAAACCGGACCAAAAAAGAGTATCCATAAAACGAAAGCTGATTGTACGATAGCCGAAAGCTTGGCGAGGTAGGTATGGAATGCCGTGGCCTTACCGTATTTTTTCAGGGCGATAAGCATCTGGATGATATAGGGAATAAAAGCGACAAGGATCAGCACGAAGTTTTCCCGCATAAAGTCATATTCAAAAATCAGCAAACCAAACAAGGCGATAATAAGCGTAAGTTGATCGCCATAGGAATCCAGTTGGGATCCCCTGGCACTGGATATCTTGAGTTTTCTTGCGAGATAGCCGTCTATGGCGTCTGTAGCGTAGCTAATCAACATAAACCAGGAAAAAAGCTCCCGCTCTCCCAGCCAAATAAAAACTATCAGTATGGGTACGGCAAAGATCCGGTAAAAGGAAAACCAGTCGGCTATATTAAAATTCTTGAAAAACCTCATGTAATACTCGTTCAGATTTTAATGATATCTGTCGGGGTTTCTACCAGTATGGTGATATCCCCCCGTATGGCAATTGGTTGTTTCATAATTTCCGGATTGTGGTGAATCATCTTGATCCAGTCTTCTGTGGACAGCTCAAGATGGTCAAATTTGACTTTGTAGGTGGGATGTTCCTGATTCACCAAATCCGATACTTTTAACCCGAGTCGTTCTGCCAGTTCCACTATCTGGGTGCCGGTAAGCGTATTGTTCAGGATATCGATTTCCTGTATGGGTAACCCTTCTGCTTTTGCATAGGCAAGGGTTTGTTTGGCACGTGTGCTTTTAGAACTGTAATACAGGGTTATCTGACGGTCTGATGTAGCTATTTCTCCCATTGCTGCAGTAAATTAGGTTACTATTATCCAGGTATTTTACAAGTTCCTGGTGTCTTGTTCATAAAGTTAGCCCATGACATAAAGGGGAAAAATGACTATTGTCATATAATACTGTACAACGGAATGATAAAAGTCATTTCACATCGCAGGTATTTTTGATAGTTTTCAGGGATAATCAATATGCTAGCGCTATGAAATCCCTCCTCTATGCCACAGATTATTCGGAAAATTCCATCCCCGCGTTCAAGTTTGCCTGGAAACTCAGTCAGAAAATGAATCTTCCCCTGTATGTATTGCATGTATTCGACATTACGGCAACATTCATCAGTACGGTGAGTATTGCATATGTTCGTATGGAAGAGGCCTCCTTTAAGAAACACGCCGAACTCCTCAGGGAGTTTTGCCTAGAACACCTGGGTGTTGAACCGGATAAAAGGAAATTAATACCCGTTGTTGCTGAAGGAAGTATACCCGCCAATACCATACTGGAAAAAGCCGAATCACTTGAGGCGGGAATGATCGTTGCAGGAAAAACCGGTAGTACCCTCGTAAAGGATTTGCTTATAGGAAGCACAGCAACGGGATTGATTGAAAAATCAGCACTGCCCCTTATGCTGTTTCCTGCCTCCTTTGCCACTGGAGATATTAAAACCATAGTGTATGCTACGGCCTTTGAACAAGCGGATATTTACGCCATCCGGGATATTGCCCACTGGGCTTCCCTGTTCAATGCAACCATTAAGGTATTTCACGTATCCACCAACGAAGAATATGCCGGGGAAGACCAGATGGAATGGTTTAAGGAAATGCTGTTCCAAAAGGTACAGTACACCCCTATAACATTTGAACTTCGATTTTCAGAGGATATATTTTCATCGCTGGCGGATTACCTCAATGAGGAAAAGGCAGATTTGTTGGCCATGCTGGAACGAGAAGGACAGCAATTGCTCACCGGTCTTTGGCATCGTGACCTTGTTAAGCGAATGAAGGGGGAAATGAATATACCACTACTCAGCATGCCAAAGAGTGAGGTACCCTCTCCAGGATTTACCTAGGCGTGTAGCAAGCCGGGAAGTACGGTATAAAC
>JABDRK010000439.1 GCA_013041785.1 Eudoraea sp. | reverse complement strand
GTGCATCTTGGTTCTGCACATCGCTACCTGAACCGTGAAGATGCTCCGATAGAAGCCACTGGGGGTACAAACTGGAAGGCGTACCTGCCACCCAGTTTTCAAAAAGTTGTGTTTTTTCCGGAACTATTTTCAAAACAAGAGTTAAATAATTGGGGCAAACAATGGGTAGATCATACCTTTAATCCCGAAAAAATCAATAGCTGACAATGCAAAAATTCTGGGGCACTTTATTTTCCGCATTGCTGATCCTTACTTCCTGTAAAGAAGAGAAGAATCCGGTTGACCTCACCGATCAGGTTACTGCAAAGGCAGAAATCCCTCCGCCAGAGGTGGCTTATGGCTTTGAACTGGATACTTTTGAGGTGATACGCGATACGATCCGTAATGGGGACAGTTTCGGGGCGCTTATGCTCCAAAACAATATCGATTACAACAAGGTTGAGGTACTTTCCAAAAAATTCAGGGACACTTTTGATATTCGCAGGATAAGAGTAGGCAGGCCATATATGATACTCAAATCCAAGGACTCCATTTCCAGACCCGAGGTTTTCGTTTATGAAAATGACCTGATCAACTATACCATTATCGATTTCAGGGATTCTGTGAATGCCTACAAAAAACGAAAGCAAATTAACCGCAGGGAACGAGAAGCCTCTGGAGTAATCCCGCCCGGAGGGTCCCTTTCTGATGTGGTGGTAAAAGAAGGGATCGATTACCTGATGGTAAATGAACTTTCGGAAATCTATGCCTGGACCATTGACTTCTTTAAGCTGGACGCAGGGGACAAGTTCAAGATCATCTATGACGAGCTTTATATAAATGATTCGGTTTATGCCGGTGCCGGACACATTAAAGCCGCCTATTTTGAACACCGGGGAAAACCGATTTATTCCTTTGCCTATGAGTCTGATTCCCTGAAGAACGTGGTTGATTATTATGATGAGGAAGCCAATAACCTCAGGAGGACATTCCTGAGAGCCCCGCTGAAGTTCGGGCGTATGTCCTCACGATACAACCTGCGACGCAGAATTAAATATTATGGCTATCGGGTAAGGCCGCATCGCGGTACGGATTATGCGGCTCCTATAGGGACCCCTATCCTCGCAACCGCAGATGGGGTGGTTACGGAATCAACCCGAAAAGGCGGAAATGGTAAATACGTAAAAATACGGCACAATGCCACCTACAGTACCCAGTACCTGCATATGAAAGCCCAGAAGGTAAAACGAGGGGCGTTTGTAAAACAGGGAGATGTAATAGGATGGATTGGTATGACAGGCAATACCGGAGGACCACATGTGTGTTACCGTTTCTGGAAAAATGGTCGCCAGGTTGATCCTTTAAGAGAAGATCTGCCCGCTGCAGAACCCCTGGCTGAAGCCTTACGTCCTGAATTCTTTGACTATATCAATCCGATAAAGGACCAACTGGACTGCATTCCTTTTAAAGAACAAGCTGAAGATCAATTGCTAACTTCCAATCCCTGATATGCCGCTAAAAAGTATAGATCCAACCACAACCCAGGCCTGGAAATCCCTTCAGGAACATTATCAAAACCAACACCAACAACACCTTAAATCACTATTTGCCGAAGACCCTGAAAGGGCAATGAGGTTTACCCTGGAATGGAACGATTTTTTGGTGGATTTCTCCAAAAACAGGATTACAGGGGAAACCCTGAATCAGCTGCTTGCCCTGGCGGAAGAAATGGATTTAAGAGAGGCTATTGATAAATATTTTGGAGGAGACCTCATCAACGAAACAGAAGGCCGGGCCGTATTGCATACTGCTCTTCGTATGCCGGAGAACGGGACGGTGATGGTCAATGGCAAGAATGTGGTGCCTGAGGTTCAGCAGGTAAAAGAACAAATCCGGGCCTTTTCAAAAGCGGTTGTTTCCGGCGAAAAGAAGGGTTTTACTGGAAAAGCATTTAAGGCAGTAGTTAATATCGGGATCGGGGGATCAGACCTTGGTCCAGCTATGGTCACTGAGGCCCTGGCGTTTTATCGCAATCACCTGGACGTCCATTTCGTCAGCAATGTAGACGGGGACCATGTTCATGAAATCCTCAAAACACTGGACCCGGAAACCACTTTGTTTGTTGTGGTATCCAAGACATTTACAACCCAGGAGACCCTGTCCAATGCCACAACTATAAAAAACTGGTTCCTGAAATCGGCCACACAGAACGATATTGCCCTGCATTTTGCAGCCGTTTCCACCAACGAAGCTAAAATTGCAGAATTTGGGATTGATCCAGCCAACGTATTTCCCATGTGGGATTGGGTTGGGGGCCGGTTTTCGCTCTGGAGTGCTGTAGGCCTGAGTATTGCCCTTGCTGTTGGATATGAGCATTTTGAATCCTTACTTAAGGGGGCACATGAAATGGACGTGCATTTTCAAAGTGAACCTTTTAGCACCAATATTCCTGTGGTGTCTGCCCTGCTCACTATCTGGTATAACAATTTCCATGGGGCTGAAACAGAAGCCATCATCCCCTATACCCAATACCTAAATCGCTTTGCGGCCTATTTGCAACAAGGCATCATGGAAAGTAACGGAAAAAGTGTGGACCGCAGCGGCAATGCCACCAATTATCAGACGGGGACTATTATCTGGGGGGAACCGGGAACCAATTCCCAGCACGCTTTTTTCCAGCTAATCCACCAGGGGACCAAACTGATCCCTTCAGATTTTATTGGTTTCAAAGAAGCCCTGCATGGGGATACGGACCACCATAATAAACTTATGGCCAATTTCTTTGCCCAGACCGAAGCTCTGATGAACGGGAAAACCGAGGATGAAGTATTGGCAGAATTTAAAGCCAAAGGGGTTAGTGAAGCAGAACAAAAACGATTAACCCCATTCAAGGTGTTCCAGGGTAACAAACCCACCACAACAATTTTGATAAATCGCCTCACTCCGGAGAACCTGGGATCGCTGATTGCCTTGTACGAACACAAGATCTTTGTACAGGGGGTTATCTGGAATATTTACAGTTATGACCAATGGGGAGTGGAGCTCGGAAAACAACTGGCATCTAACATTCTGGATGACCTTAGTTCACCTTCAATTTCTAAGCACGACAGCTCCACCGAAAACCTGCTCAGAAATTTCAAAAAATAAGGCACTTAACTTATTGAATTACAGTTAAATACAATTAACTGCGCTTTCCCTTTTCCAAGTGCTAAATTAGTGTTAAATTTAGGGTCCTGATTTAACATTATCTTAATCAACATATGTTAATTATCCCCCACTTTTGCATTGCATTTTTAAACACTAAATAACACTCAAATGAAAAAGTTTTACTTAGCGGTAGTTGCACTATTTTGTACGGCTATTGCATTTTCGCAGGGGGTAACTACCTCTGCGATTAGTGGTCAGATTACAGACGACAACGGAGAACCCCTTGGAGGAGCTTCGGTGGTAGCGGTCCACGTACCAACCGGATCTGTCTATGGG
>JABDRK010000386.1 GCA_013041785.1 Eudoraea sp. | reverse complement strand
CTTACCTGATTTCCATTTCCTCCTAAATAGCGTCCAATTACTGCATAGACAGTATTGGGGTCCCCCGGTTTTAATTTTATATCAGCAATAGCACCAGACTGCATTTCTACCCAGGTAACCCCGGCATCGATTGTTTTATAGAGTCCTGCACTTGTAGCTACCCAGAGAATATCTGAATTGGTAGGATCAATAATGATCTCATTCATTAAGGAGTTAACATTTGTATTGGATGGATTCAATCCGGTTTCATTCCAGCTTAGTCCGCCATCTGTGGATTTGAACACCCCGATGCTGTATGAATCTGCTGCATCGTCATCTCCTGTAGTTATATATATGGTATTGGAATCATTGGGATCGATCGCAATTCCCGAAACTCCGATTTGAGGAAAATTGTCAAAAAGGTTGGTCCAGCTTCCACCGGCATCAGTTGTTTTCCAGATTCCTCCAGCAGGAGCCCCGGCATACCAGACATTTGGATTGTTGGGATCTACGGCAATTGCATTAATCCTTCCCGTTCCGGGGAAACCACTTCCCAGAGTTCCCGGATTGAATGGGCCTATAGCCGACCAGTCGGCCGTTGGATTGGGGGTTTTGGCCGAGGATGCTTTTGCCTGCCAGGAATCATAGAGCTCTTTTGAGGTAGGCAGGTTGCCTTTTTGATCAATAAAGTGCATCCAATAATTTTCCCAGCGCTTATAGGGCTTGTATCCGCTACCTTTCTGGTTAGGGTCCCTTTGGGCCCAGTAGGCTTCCATAACTTCCTGTACTTCATACAGATTTACGGGTTTACCGGCAACGTCCGAAAGGAATAATGGTGTGCCATCGGCAGCTTGCAGTCCTGCAGGGGTGGGAGACACCTGGCCGTAGGAGACAATACCGCACAAAAAGGCTATAAGAAGTAATTTTCTTATCATATCAATTTTTTAGCCCCTAAATATGCTGAAAATATGCCGAACTTTCAATTTTTTACGCCCAATTACCCTGTTAAATAGCTCTTAAAAGGGCAAATGCCAGAAGGTAAATACTATTTAGGGCGGAATCGATGGCTTAAGATTGTCTTCACATTATGGTTTAGACAAAAAAACTACCTTTGTTTCCGTAGTCTACGATAATGAAACATTGCTTCCTGCTCTTTTTCATGTTTTATGGGATATTCCTGGTTGCACAAGATAAACCCGTGCTTCTTGAGAAACGCCGGGATTCTGCATTTCGCCCAAATAAAGCCGCACAAAAGCTGCCTGTCCCACCCCAGGGCGCAGAGGCTGAAATCACCATAAAAAATTACAAGATCATTTCCCATCAAAGGGACACTACCTTTTTGGATACCACACTTACCATCCAGAAGGAATACCGGTATAACTATTTAAGGCAGGATAATTTTGAACTTATGCCTTTTTCCAATGTGGGGCAACCCTACAACCGATTGGGTATGGATGCAGATCGGGTTCAGTTATATCCGAGGATTGGTGCCCGGGCTCGCCATTTCAATTATGAGGAGATTGAGGATATGAAATACTACAACGTGGCCACGCCTATGACCGACCTGTTTTTCAAAACCACATTTGAGCAGGGGCAGCTCCTGGATGCTACCCTGGCTGTGAATACCTCGAGGCGATTTAATTTTTCCGTTGCCTTCAAAGGATTCCGTTCCCTGGGCAAGTATCAATTTAGTCAGGCTGAATCCGGTAATTTCCGCACTACGGCCAATTACATAACCAAAAACGGACGCTACCAGTTTCGGGCTCATATTGCTGCTCAGGATCTCATAGGGGAGGAAAACGGGGGCTTATCGCAAAAAGAAATACAGTTTGAATCTGAGGATCCGGAGTTTGCAGACCGTTCACGCCTGGATGTTGTATTTACTAATGCCCAGAACAAGGTCCTGGGCAAGCGCTATTATCTGGATCATCAGTATACGCTGGTCAAGCCTGCGCAGGATTCATTGAAACGCAGGTCTACCTCTTTAAGTCTGGGTCACGAATTTAACTACGAAACCAAATACTATCAATTTCAGCAGGATGCACAGAACGACTTTTTTGGCTCCACTATTTTAACACCTATTGATGACAAGGCCACCTTAAAAACTTTTACCAACCAGCTGAGCATGACTTTCAGCAATCGGCTATTGGGCAGCCTGAAGGGATATGTCAATCTCTATAATTACGATTACTATTTCAATAGTTTGTTAATTACTGATGAAGGTACTATAGCCAATCAGCTTCAGGGGGAAGAAATAAGTCTGGGTGCGACCTATGAAAAAACAGTAGGTCGGTTTGCGTTAAAGGGAGACGGGGCCTATACTTTGTCTGGAGACCTTACAGATTACTTCCTCACAGGGGCAGCTTCCCTTCGGATTAAAAATACAATTGATATGCGGGCAACGGTGCATACTTCCTCCAGATTGCCAGACTATAATTATTTATTGTATCAGTCGGAATATGAAAATTACAACTGGCAAAACGATCAGCTCTTTGAGTCGCAGCAGGTCAACAGTCTTCAATTTGATTTGACCTCCCAGGTCTGGGGCGACTTAATGGTGAAATATTCCACCATAAACAACTACAGCTATTTTGCTTCAACGGCAAGCGCCGAACAGATCGATGCAGGAACAGAGAATGCC
>JABDRK010000378.1 GCA_013041785.1 Eudoraea sp. | reverse complement strand
AGGGTGACTTTCTCGTCCTGGTCTTTGGGTTTATATGCATAGGTATAACTGTTCAGGGATTCAAAGGCTTCACGAATAACCTCCTGAAAGGCTCCTTTATAATCCTTGATCTTGCTATTCCCGGTTTTTGTCCGGTAGACTTCCTGTAACTGACAATCCTGAAAAGCAATATGTGCTTTGGTGGTAAAGGTCCCGGATTCATTAACCAGCATTGCTGTAACACCCAGGCATTTATCAAGGTATAGATCAGCAGGCAGGGCATCCTCATATACAGCATTGATCCCTCTTTCTACCAACAAGTATTTAATAAGGGTACTGGTTTGGTATTGGTTCTCTTTCTTGAATCCCTCAAATTTGGTGGGGACGATCACATATTTGTAAGCAGACAGTTCATTTTGGGCGTTTCCGATACAAAAACCACTCAAAATCAATACAGTAATTAGCCAATTTTTCATTATATCCGATTAGTTATCTCCCCAAGATATAATATTTAATCCGAACTGTAAAGAGGCGGTTCGCGCCGCAGCCAGGTTCTGGTAAGCGAGGAGATTATCGGCCATTATATAGAAGTTTACCGGTCCGGCATAAAGACTCAACCCAAGACCAAAATTGGTTAAGCTGAACTTATCCACGGTATAGGTAGAGCGAAGGGCAAGAATATTCCCAAACCTTCTTTCATAAAATGCAGTCAAAGCAGCCTGGGGACCCCGTGGGCGATTTACCATGAACAACTGTCCGCCCAGACTGTTGAGATATTGGTTCCTTTGGCTTCGATCGGATCCGGTGATGTCGCAGTCACAATCGATGGGTCCTTTGCCTTTTGGCATCCCCCAGCTGTATTTCACACTGCCGTATAGTTTGGTAGGACGAAAGCTTATATAGCTGGAATCATCTTCCTCAAACGGAACCAGGGCTTCAATTTCATCTACCAGTTCCTGCCAGAAATCTGCCGTAGGGTCAACCAGGGCATTTGGCAGAATTATTTCAACCCCTTCATTGACGGCCCTGCCCTCAAGGCTGTAGTTTTGCACATCACTGTTGTTGTATATAAATCCAAGGTCCAAAAGACTTCCCGTGATAACCGTTTGTGCATTCAAATGATAGGTAAATCCCAAATCAAATCCCAATCCCAAATCCCCACCTAACAAGCCTCTGCTCAGGATGGTGCCCGCGACATCATTTACATCTGCTGCATCTTCCAATGCCCCGAGACCGGAGGTGCGTAATCTCATGTTGGCTGCCAGTACATTTGCGAGCAAATTATTTTGCCCCTGACGAGTCAGGAAATACCCATCATTGTTAGTTGATGTGAAGTTCAGAATACTGGAATATATTTTAGCCCGGGCCCCAACGGTCAATTCCCGGTTCCATTGCCGGTTAATACCAAAGTGGAACACGCTCAGCATTTCGCCCCGGGTTTTCAAATGACTCAGGTCGAAGCGCTGTCCTAATCGACTGGCATTCCCCTCATAGGCCAGAATGGCCAGATCCTTTGGCCAGTAATTGATAAAATCCAGCTCGCCGTATATACCAAACGAATAAAAGTTCTGAGGCCTGTTCTTTCCCCGGAATCCCCCACTAAAAATTTCAATCTGACTGCTAACACTCTGATTATCGCCAGCACCCAGGCCAAAAACTGCCCGGTTGCGCACCTTATCATTGATATCCAGGCCATCGTCCGCAAAAATATCATTAACAGAAATACCGCTGGTACCGGCCTGCGCATGGACTCCTGACAGCATTGGGATACCCGCAAACCAGTCGAATGAAGTTTCCATACCCGGATTCAGTAAAAGTGCCTGAGGAATATCGGTAAAGTCATATAGCAGTTGCCTGTTCTGGGCCCATGTGACCGAACATGCAAAAAGGAAAATAGCGAAAATGGGTCTTTTCAGGTTCATTTCAGACGTAACCTAAACCTGGCACTGGAACGAAAGATTATTCTTGGATCGGGCAGGCCGGACACACTTGTATTGTCCCCTAAATTTCTGGCGGCAACGCGGAATGCAGAGGTGTTGCGGATAATATCCATACTCCTTCCCGTTGCCCCGCCGTAAAAGACTTCCCTTGTCAATACAGCCGTAGGGGCCGGGTCAACAGAAAAATTCTCCGTATCCAGCACGTTATCGGCATCATCAAGGAAACTCAGGGTAATTTCCAGCGGTTTACTGGTAGTATTCTCAAGCTCATAAGTAATGGACCCATCCAGGACCCGTTCGGCAAAAAATGCTTCGTTGAACGCGTCAAAATTGAAGTCCTGGGTATAAAAATCAAGACCGGCGGTATTATTTATATATTCTTCCGGGGACTCCACATAAACGAGACTTGAGGTTACCGTGGGTGTTACGCTCAGGTCATCGTACTGGTCAAAGTTCTGCTTGTCTGCACAGGCGAACAAAAGACAGGCAGTTACAAAAATGATCATTGCATTTATAGATCTTAATAGCATAGCATTCGCATTTAGTGCCCCCTTAAACCCGGAATTATGGTGCACAAAAAGTATGCCCCGATTCAGGGTTTACCTATATAACTCTACAAATACTTTTTTATTTCAATAAGATCGTGAATGATCTGTCCATGCGAATGTGAGGGGTCATTATGCACATTAAAATGAAGCGTATGAAGTCCAACGGCACGCGCTCCCATTACGTCAGCTTCTAAACTATCCCCTATCATTATGGCCTTCTCAGGCAAAACATTGGCCTGTTCCAATGAATAATGAAAGATATGCGGATCAGGTTTCTTCACCCCTGCAGTCTCAGAGTCAATTACCTGTTGAAAATATTCGGAAATGGATGCATTTTCGAGCTTTTTATGTTGTACCTCCTGAAAACCGTTGGTGATTATATGCAGCTTGTAGTTTGGCTTCAGGTATTCCAAAATCTGAAGGGCGTTGGGAATAAGGTTATTAAAAGTACACAGGTGTTCAATGTATTCAACGGAAAGCGTATGGATCAATTCATCTGAAATCGATACAGACAATTGATCGAATGTATTGCGCAAGCGCTGATAACGCAGTTCAGGTTTGCTGATTTTCTCTTCCCGGTAGAGTTTCCAATAGCTCAGATTTAACGGAACATAAATTTCAAAGAATGCTTCCATATCCACCTCAATCTCGTTATCAGCAAAAATTTTATCGAAGGTCAGGGCAGAATTTTTCTCAAAATCCCAAATGGTGTGATCGAGGTCGAAGAAAATATCGGTAATCAGGTTCCTATACATGGTACTTTTCAACAATTGTGGAATAGAGTTTCAGCCAATCTACGCGGTGCTTGCCCCCTAACAGCTCGTTGGAAAAAACAGAGATAAATTCCCCCTTTACCTTTTTTACCGCTTGATAAATAGCATCGATTTCCCGAATCATGATTTCTTCCGACTTTAACTGGGTCAGTGCGTAATCGTGAAAGGCAAAAGGATGTATCTTAATCGGTTGCTGCTCTTCTGATGTGATATCATAAAAGTGGAATGGCGTACATGTTCCGGCTCTAAACCCTATTTCATGCGTAAAGCCCATGGTGAAGTCGTCTGTAAACTCTGCTTCCACAAGGTTTTGATAGGTATGTGGTATATCTACCCGGTTATAGCGCGTACGGGAATAGGTAACCGGGCGGTTAATTACATTAGAAAGTCTTGCTTTCTCACTCTTCAGCAGTTCATTGTCCTGAAAGGAGCTGTATGAAGCAGCAAGTGAAACCTGACTATAGTCTGCTACTCCCTTAATCAGGTAACGAAATTGATTGTTCTCCGTGGAGACATTTTTATCATAGGTGGAATACTCTGCAAACTGAAAAAAGAATATGCTTTGTATTCCTTTCTTTTTATTAACCTCGATCAATTTGCCATAGTTGTTAAAGGGATCTTGTTTGGCTTTAAGCAGTACGGCAATTCGTTCAGCAATCCTTCCCAAACGAAACCGGCTGAGGTCCAGAAGAAGGCCCGCCATAGTGCGCACCAGGCCGCGGTGGGCGAACTCATGAGAGGTAGTCACATCAATTAAAGAGGTATATTGATACGCTCTTTTCCCGGTTTCCATTGCAGGGAAGCGTTCTTTTAGCTTCTCCAGCAACATAAAGGCCCATTGATCTACCACAGGTGTTTTAAGAAAGTTATTGCGGTAGGCCAGGCACTCCTCAGGAGGAAACCTGCCGTGCTGATCCTTAACATGAGGAAGGTACTCTTCAAACCTGCTCAAAAGAAAAAAACTGGCTGCAAATACATCGAAAGGGAGGCTGCTGCGCTCCCCGGTCCGGAAAAAACAAGGCACACCTTCCCAGGAATCAATTGTTATGTGTAAATCCTGTATCCCTTTTTGAAAAAGGAGCTCGTTACTTTTAACAAAAAATTCATTTTGAAGGGGTTGTTTGGTATAGGTTATCTTGGGCCCGGTATGCTTAATAAAATCTTCCACTTTGGTCGTGAAAGCCACATCTATCCCCAGTATCCGGGTAAAAATTTGTTTCATGGTATACCGGAAACGGGAAGTTATCTTATGTGTATAGATCAGCAACATATTAGCAGATGGCTATCGAATAATTCCTGGATATTTCTGCTAAAGTAATAAGTTCTGATCGGCAAAACTAAAGTAGCCCTGCTGAGCAACAATCAGATGGTCCAAAACTTTAATATCCATTACTTTTGCCCCGAGCTGAATTTTTCTTGTGATTTCCTTGTCGGCCTCACTGGGAACCAAATTCCCGGAAGGGTGGTTATGTGCCAGGATAAGGCCTACTGCCCCTAACTCCAGTGCCTTTCGCAATACCAGACGCACATCAACCAGGGTACCTGTAATCCCTCCCCTGCTGATCAGGGTTTGTTGAATAACCTTATTGGCGTTATTCAGGTACAGTATTCTGAACTCTTCGTGTTCCAGATAAGCCAGTTTTGGGGCAAGGACGTGGTAGGCACTAGAACTATCGCTAATTTTCATTTGAGCTTCCCGCGGCTCCCTGATGCTTCTTCGCGCAATCTCGAGGGCAGCTGATATGGTAACCGCTTTAGCCTCCCCGATACCTTTAAACTGACATAGCTGTTCTACAGTAAACTTCCCCAAACGAATTAGGCTTTGGTCAGCGGCGGCCAGAATAAGCTTAGCCAGGGAAAGGGCTGTATGTTCCCTGCTCCCGGAACCAATCAGTATTGCCAGCAATTCTGCATCCGTAAGTGCAGCGCATCCCTGGCAAATCAATTTCT
>JABDRK010000358.1 GCA_013041785.1 Eudoraea sp. | reverse complement strand
GGCTCACTCCAATAAATGGTATGGGCTACAAAGACGCCCATACTAAGTCCCCGTTCATGCATCACCTTTGCCATCTGTTTCTGCAATTCCACAGGGCGATTACGCATATCATTGTCTTCAAAAGCTGTAAACCCCTGGTCGGCCATAAAGTGAAGCTGATCTAAAGGATCTTTCCCCGCATGCTCCTGAAACATGCCAAGATGGGGGGCATATTTCAGGTTATAGCGATAGGGTTTGGGGGATTGAGCGGTGGACGCCCATAATTTAGGAACGCTTAACCCTAAGCCAGCTGCTGCAGTCATTCCGGTAAATGTTCTCCTGTTCATATTACTCAAAAGTTGTTTCTCCGGGTTGTGGAATTGCATAGCGTCCTTCCGCATTTGGGACTACTGGCGGTGTGCTCTCCCAGGTCATGCTTTCGGGAACTAGTTGATAGTTTGCATTAAGCGCCTGTTCCCAGCTGACCTTTTTACCAGAATAGGTAGCCATACGCCCCATAATGGCAGTCAGGGTACTTTTTGCTGCATTTTCAGTATCGGCAATCACATCTCCATTGCGAATTGAAGCAAACAAACGGTCGTGTTCCACCTGATAGGGGTTGGGATCTTCACCCCACTTTCTGGGATAGGTAAACAGGGCTTTTCCTTCCAAATCTTCAATAACCCCTTTACCGAGGGTAACACTCCCTTTAGTGCCCTGAAAAACTTCATCCACGCGGCTCATCGTTCCGGGTTGGTGTCGGCATTGACTCGCTATCACGGCCCCACTGGGATAGGTAAACTCTACAAAATGATGGTCAAATATTTCACCATGGTCAATACCATTACGCACTTGACGACCCCCCATACCCTGGGCTTCCACAGGGTATTCTCCTATAAACCAGTTCGCAACATCAATATTGTGTATATGTTGTTCGAGGATATGATCACCACACAACCAGTTGAAATAATACCAATTGCGCATTTGGTATTCCAGTTCGGTTTGTCCGGCTTGTCGTTTCCGTACCCAAACCCCGGCATCGTTCCAATAGATTTGTCCGGCCCGGATTTTCCCAATGGCTCCTCCGTGTACTTGTTCAAGCAGGCTGAGATATTTCTGCTGGTAATGACGTTGTAGCCCAACAACAACATTAAGTTTTTTTTGTTTGGCCAATTGAGCGGTAGCCAAAACTTTTCGAATTCCTACGGAATCAGTAGCTACAGGCTTTTCCATAAAGACATGCTTATCGTTATTGATCGCATATTCAAAATGGTAAGGTCGAAAACCCGGGGGAGTGGCCAGTATCACTACATCGGCCATATCAATAGCTTTTTTATAGGCATCAAAACCTACAAAGCGATTCTTTTCCTTGACTTTAATGGTTTTTTCCCCTTCGAAATGTTCCTGAATGGCTTTAAGACTTCCTTCTACGCGATCGGCAAATGCATCTGCCATGGCCACAAGCTCAACATCGGGATCAGCAATTAGCGCCTGAACGGCAGCCCCTGAGCCACGTCCTCCGCAACCAACCAAAGCCAGTTTTAGTACTTTATTCCCCAAGCCAGGAGCCATAAAATCCATGGGCATGGGAGCGGTTAGTACTGCTCCCGTGGCTAGGGTAGAGTTTTTGATAAATTTTCTTCGTGAGTTGTTTTGTTGTTTCATTATGATTTATTTCTCAGTTGTAATTCCAATATTTTTTTTGTTCGGCCGCCGTTGGGGTTTCCAAAGGACGCACCACACGAAACCCTACAAATGGAGCATCGGTGTGCCACCATAAGCTTTTGGGAATTTGCGGATCGCGTTGTTTCCATTTTTTTGACGATCCTCTTCTTGCACCACTTCGTAATCGACCCGGAGGATCCATCCAGGAACCGCCGCGCACTACACGAGGATAGGTTTGTGTGGGGCTTAGGTAAGGGTTGTCATTATTTTTCTTTTTTCGCTTGCGGTATGTGGTCGTATCATACCCGTCTAAGGTCCATTCTGCTACATTGCCATGCATATCATAGAGCCCCCAGGGATTTGGTTTTTTTTGCCCCAGCTTGTGGTACGCTGCATTGGAGTTGTCTTCAAACCAGGCGTATTCGGATAAATTGTCGGCCGTATCCCCAAATGAATAGGCTGTAGTTGTTCCTGCTCTGCAGGCATACTCCCATTCTGCCTCGGTGGGCAAACGATAAAAATTACCGGTCATCGCGGATAACCATTCGCAAAATTTTGATGCAGCATGTTGTGTCATGTTTATTGCAGGATAGCCGTCTGTACCCATTCCAAAGCTCAGATCGAGATAAGGTGTTGTAGCGCTGGAAACTGCATCCACGTCCAGATTAACCTCCTGCGCAGGTGTACCCTCCTTTTGATAAGTGTCAATAGTGCGTTCCATAAACAGGGTATAGAGGTCCCAGCTAATTTCAAATTCTGCCATCCAAAAAGGTGCAATACTTACCTGATGTTGAGGGACTTCGTCATCAAAATGCCCTTTTTCTGAAGTTGCACTCCCCATTACAAATGTCCCTCCCGGGATGAAAACCATCGATAAGGATTCTGCCGTACCCGGGAGTTGCTGGGTATAGCTTTGTTGCCCAAAGCCAAAATGAGCTGCAAGGAATACAAAAAGAAAAAGCCTTAAACGGTTTATTATCATGAAATTAAGGTAACAATTTTTCGTATTAAATTCTTCATTATGGCAATAATGATGTAAAGAAAAAATGTTGAAATCTCTGATAAATTGTTGAGCTGCAAATAGAAAAAAGCCACCCGCTTTCGTGGATGGCCTTTTTCTGCTAAGGCTTTACCAATACGCCCAATAAAAAATAAAAAGTATAGTTATAGGCTTAATTACCAGAGCCAACTGCGGGGTTATGAGGTTTAAAAATACCTTCCGGGTTCTCCCTGAATATCCAAACATGCAATTGCCATTGCTCCAAATTTGGATTGATTTCCCAAACGTCATCTTTACCTGTGAATCCTTCCGGCGGTGATCCCGGGTTCTCCATATCTTCTATTGGTATTGCGTACTCTACTGCTACCAGTTCCATACCACTGTCCGGGTTCGGCACATATAACAAAATCTCTGGTTTATTCAGTTCAAAAGTCTCATCGATCCGTGAAGGCAATATGTAATGATGCCCCATATTTGGCACAAATCCTGAAGCATCGAAAAAGCCTTCAGCGGTGGCCAAATCGACATCTTGATATTTGATTGTGGCTGCCTTTAATTGACTAACTTCAATTTCCCAGGGTACAAGATCTTCATTGTCTTTATTGCAGCCAAAGACAATAGCCAAAACCATAATCCCTAAAATTTTCTTTATCCCTATTGTTCTAATTGTTTTCATGTCTCAATATTTTTATGTTTCAAATAATTTATTATCCTTCTTGTACGAACGTTATCCCGTATTTATCACATATGGCTGCGACTTTGTTAAAGTCTGGTTTACCTTCCGGCAATTCACTTAATTCATGAAACATATGCTCCATTCCAGAGGGAAATGCACTAACCCACATTTGAGCCTTTTCCTCCCCCACAACCTTCCAGGAATGAACGATATTTTTTGGAGCAAAGGCCATATCCCCTGCCTTTAGAATGGTTGATTTATTATCCACCATAATCTCAACCTGTCCCTTGAGCACCCTGAAGATCTCATCTTCCCTGGTGTGTATATGTGGCGGTATCCCCGATCCTGGCGCTAAATTATCTACCCACTCAAATATCTGATTGTCGGTGTCAAGACCTACAACCTTATGCCTTTGCGGATTCCCGAGGATATTTAGTTCAACACCCTCATTGGCAAGTACAATTTTTTCTTTCCTTTTCTTTTCTAACGGGGAGTTCCTTATAGTTGCCATTACGGCATTGGCTGGCAGCATAACAGCTAAACTTGTTCCCCCTAATCGTGTTAAAAATGTTTTCCGGTTCATTACTCATCGTTTTAGTTAGTCATCTGTTTGATATTAAGTTCTGGAGCAAAACTATCGTGAGTCAGATTGCAAGAATAGCAGTGAGGTTGCAATTTTTAGTTAATTTGTTTCAAAATTCAATTGATGAAACATGAGTATTAATTCATGAAACACAAGTGTTATGGCCCAGACTATATTAGAAGGATATTAGCACAACAGAAGTGATCGAATGAAAATTGGTGCCATTTAGCGGTTATTTATGAAAGTTGCATTTTTCTATACCATCTTTTGCCTCTTTGTAGTAGGAGGTCTGTCAGGGCAGCAAGTCTATGACCTTAATCCCATGTACCCTGTGCATGATCTGGATGGTTCCTTGCGGGTTGTCGCTGACAGTACGGACAGGCTGACGCCTGAAATCCTTTTACAGCAAGACAACGGCCTGATGTTTACGCCTGCTAATGAATTACCCGTTATGCTTGAGCCCAATATTACCTATTGGGGTAAACTTCAAATAAAAGCTCTGGATTCTCTAAAGGGGTGGACCCTGCATTTTGAAGATATCATGATCGGGCCACCTGCATGGACAAAAAGTAATGGAAGACTGGATGTATATGCCTATATGGGTGAGCAGTTGTTGTTTCATCAAAAAACAGGCGTTGAAGTCCCCTTCAGGGAAAGGGCCACAAAGGATAGCTGGTTTTTAAACAGTATTAACCTTCACGAACTACCAGTTGGCCAACCGGTGACGATTATCATCAAAGCCCAGGGCAATGATTTTGGATACCCCCCCTACTTCAACCTAAGCGCAAGAAGTCCGGAGCAACCGTATTACCAAAAGGTCAATCAGTTTCACAATAGTTTCAACACCTTCATGTTTGGTGTAACCTTTATCATCTTCTTGTTTTTCTTACTGCAATATCTCTATCTTAAGGACCAGGTGTATTTCTGGTTTTCGCTGTGGTTGTTTTTTTGTGCATTCACACAAGCCATGACCATTGGTCTAATTATAGACCATTTACCAACCTGGAGGTATCCTTTATGGTTCTTCATTGCCAATGGTATCTTTTTTACTTTTTGGTTCTTCGGACGGGCTTTTGTTGAATCGAAGAAAAAATTCCCGAAACTCGATAAGTTCATTTTAGGCCTGGCCTTTTTCGTTCTGATTGAAATTGTACTCACAGCCTTGTATGTGATCTTTTTTAATCCCAAAATACATTATATCGAACCGGGCATTCATTTTCAGTTGCTGAATATTTACACCTTGGGCAGTTTGATAATATCCCTCGTATTAACCTTCAAGAAAGATCTTTTTGCCAGATACTTCGGTATCGGTTCATTAATTGCCAGTATATTCCTGGTGATCGGAACCTTATGGTCAATGGGATTGATAAAACCGCCTTTCCGACTCGATCCTTATGTAACTGGTTTATTTCTTCAAATCGTCATTTTTTCCTTCGGTATGGCCTATCGCAGTCAGAAGATAAATGAACAGAACCAACTTGAACGATTAGGAGCTGCACAATCTGTAGCAGAAATTCAGCGAATGAAAGATCTGGATGAAGTCAAAACCCGCTTCTTTGCCAATATCAGCCATGAATTCAGAACCCCTCTATCATTGATCCATGGCCCTTTTCAGCAAGCCAAAAAAGCATCCGATACTACCAGCGGTCCGATTGTAATCAGCAATAAGGCCTATGGTATCATCAAAAAAAATATAACCCGACTTCAAAACCTGGTAAACCAATTACTGGACCTCTCAAAACTAGAAAGCGGAACAGTACATTTGAAATTACAGCAGGGCGGTTTGATTCAATATCTGCGATCACAGGTCTTCTCCTTTGAAAGCGTAGCTGAACAGCGAAATATCAGTTTGAACACTCATTTTCCTGAAGAAATGGAGAAAGCCTACTACGATAAAGATAAACTGGAAAAAATACTGAATAACCTTCTTTCAAACAGTTTTAAATATACCCCTGCCGGCGGAGCTGTCAGTGTCAACGTAAGCTGTTCTGATAAAACCCTGCTTATTGAGATCAGCGATTCAGGCAATGGCATGAGTAAAAAGGAAATCGACAGAATTTTTGATAGGTTCTACAGGGTTGAAGGCAGTGAAGTAAAGGGTTCGGGAATTGGCCTCGCGCTGACAAAAGAACTGGTGGATCTGCACAGGGGGCAGATAAGCGTCCACAGTGAAAAGGGGCGTGGCACTACCTTCAAAGTGAGGCTCCCATTAGAACTTTCACTATTGCCAAAATCAGTGAAAATTGATCACTCCACCATGAGTTCAGAACCTATAATTGCGGACAGCAGTGCAAAGTTATCGGGAGAATCCGAAGAAGAACATGGAACATCCCATGAAAATGGAGAAGTGGTTTTACTGGTTGAAGATAACGAAGACCTCATGGAGTACATTTCTGAAATATTGTCCCCTAAGTTTGATGTTATTACTGCAAAAGATGGCCTCCAGGGCGAAAGAATGGCCTTTGAGCATATACCAGACTTAATAGTCAGCGATGTGATGATGCCGGAAAAAGACGGTTATGAGCTTTGCAACACTTTGAAAAAAAATATTAAGACAAGCCATATCCCGATTATCCTGTTAACGGCCAAGGCCGGTCAGGAGAATAAAATAGCAGGTCTCACTCAGGGAGCAGATGCCTACCTGACCAAGCCTTTTGATGCCGATGAGTTGTTGCTTCGTATTGAAAACCTTATACAGGCACGTAAAAAGATTTGGGAGCATTTTAAAACCGTGGAGCTACTAGAGGTAAAAGACCTGAAGATCGGTGTGGTGGATGATAAGTTCTTACAGAAAGTGCTTCAGGTAATTAAGGAAAACATGGATAATGAACTACTCTCTGTTGAAGATATCGCTTCAAAAGTTGGGTTCAGCCGAGCGCAACTGCATAGAAAATTAAAGGCGCTGACAAATAAATCTGCCAGGCAATTGGTTAGCGAAATCCGAATGAACAAAGCCAAATCCATGCTTCAAAATAAAGCAGGATCGGTATCAGAAGTTGCTTACTCCGTCGGCTATTCAAATTTGTCGTACTTCACCAAAAGTTTTAAAGAAAAATTCGGGGTTCTGCCGAGTAAAGTTTGACGTAATTGAAAAGCCACCTGTTTGCCAATGGAAAATCATATATTAGGGTAACCTATCTCCGCAAGTGAATATCAAAGCTTTGAAGTTAAAATAATCCTATGACACCTATGTATAACAAAATATGGACCCCTATCAAAGACAAGATGCCCTCTAGTCATATGGCAAAATTTTTTCGCCATATCAATTCCAAATACAATCTCAATTTCACAAAGTATGAGGAATTGCATCAATGGTCCATTATGTATTTAGGTGATTTTTGGGAAACAATAGTTGATTATTTTAACATCTCTTTTGATACCCCGTACAAACAAGCCATAACCCCGGCAATACCTTTTTATAACACCAAATGGTTTGAAGGTGCGAGTTTATCTTATGCTGCACACATTACACGTAATTTTAAGGATCAGCAAACCGCTATTCTCTTTCACAATGAATTGGGAGAAACAACAGCAATAAGCTGGAATGCCTTACTACTTCGCGCAGAAGAGTTAAAGCACCAAATGCTCGATAGAGGAGTCGGTAAAGGGGATTGTGTGGTTGGGTATTTGCTAAATCATCCCGACACAATTGCTGCATTTTTGGCCACAAATGCCCTGGGTGCGGTATGGAGTTGTTGCTCCCCGGATTTTGGAATTCAAAGTGTAATCAATCGGTTTGAGCAGTTGGAACCCAAGCTTCTTTTGGCTCATACGTTTTATACGTACAATGGGAAAGAGTATCAGCAGCAGGAAAAAATAAATGCCCTTAACAAAGGGTTACCCAGCCTACAAGACACCATTGGTTTTTCAGGAACTTTGGATGCGTGGGATTTAGACACCACAGCTAAAGCGGAACTCCATCCCGTTTCAGTTCCATTTGAACACCCTATCTGGGTCTTGTTTTCTTCAGGAACAACAGGAAATCCCAAAGCCATTACGCATAGTACGGGAGGGATGCTATTAGAGCAATTCAAAGCACTTTGTTTGCATCAGGATGTGCATGAAGGAGAACGTTTTTTTTGGAATACCACCACGGGATGGATGATGTGGAATTATGCTTTGGGGGCACTGCTTTGTGGAGGGGTATTGTGCATTTATGACGGCGCAGCCAATTATCCCGATCTGGGATCGCAATGGCGGTTTGCTCAGCAAAATAAGATCCATCATTTTGGAAATGGCGCACCTTTCTATGCCCAATGCATGAAAACACCACCACCAGACTTAACCACTAAAAGCTTTCCCGAACTAAAAACACTTGGCTCTACAGGAGCACCGCTTTCTGCTTCGGCCTTTGAATTTTTACAGAAACATTTACCCCAAACTCAAATAATTTCTTTAAGTGGGGGCACTGATGTGTGTTCGGCTTTTATAGGGGGCAACCCCATGTTGCCAGTATATGCTGGTTATATACAATGTCGTATGCTCGGAGCAGCTATAGCCTCCTGGGATTCATCGGGGAATGCGGTCGAAGGTATGACGGGTGAACTTGTTATAACCGAACCAATGCCTTCAATGCCGGTTTATTTTTGGGGAGATGAAGCCAATTCCCGCTATCATACCTCCTATTTTGACCGTTTCTCCAATGTATGGGCACATGGGGATTGGATAAAAATTGTTCCCGATATTGGTATAGAAGTTTTAGGTCGTTCGGATGCTACACTCAACAGACATGGAATACGTATCGGTACAGCTGAAATCTATAGTGCCCTGGAATCATTTCCTAAACTCGATGATTTTTTGATTGTTGACATGATGGTAAAGCAAGAAGGATTTTTGCTTTTGTTTGTTGAACTAAAACAGCCCCTTGATTCAAAAATTATTAAGGAGATTAAAACCCACATACGCACATTGTGTTCTCCACGACATGTTCCTGATCGCATTATTCAGGTTCCTCAGATTCCCTATACCATAAGTGGTAAAAAAATGGAAATCCCTGTCAAGAAATTGCTTATGGGGAGTCCGCTTAATGACGTAGCTAGTCCGGGAGCCATGAAAAACCCTAAGGCACTTGAACACTTTTTAAAAGTGAAAGACCAATTGAAACTACAAGACTAAATGAGAGAACGCATACATTAGGTATGAACTATAATTTTATACGGTGAATAATCAAGAAGTTAGATCAATTGAAGTCCACAAAGCGTTTTTTAAATGTATTTAAACAAAACTTTATCATAAAAAAGCCACCCATACTTTTGTGGATGGCTTCGCTGTAGCAATGACGTGAACTATGGCTTCTTATATCCAAGGGTAATTAATATCTGATAGTGTCTCGCGTAAAATAAGTTTCAGCATCCTTTTACCCTGTGTAGTCTTGAAATAGGATTCCCTTCGCATCGCATCTCTTTTGCTCATAAAGAATTCGCAATAGATAAGATTCAGCGGCCTCCTTTTGGAGGTGCTTTTGGTCCTACCCCGATTGTGGTCGATTAACCTGTTCCTAAGATTAGTGGAATATCCATGATAAAGTAATAGGTCTCTTTCACTTTGTAAAACATAAACACAATATGGAAGAATCATACCTCAATATACCTGTCTACTATGTAAGTTTTTTACGGAAAAAGAAAAAGCCCATGGAATTCCACGGGCTTTAAAACTAAATGACGCTGTAGTAGAACTGTCATTCACTACAGAGCCAAGTAGTGAGCTATGCTCTACTACTG
>JABDRK010000352.1 GCA_013041785.1 Eudoraea sp. | reverse complement strand
AACCCGCCATTACAAATCCTCCGTCATCCGAACGGACTACCGCATGGGCCCTGTCGTTGTTGGTCCCTCCATAGTACCTTCTCCATTCCAGGTTCCCCAAGGCATCGATCTTCGTCCCCCAGAATTCGCCAACGCCATGCCGGGTTAAGGTGTTACCCTTTCCGTAGGTTCCATCGGCAAGAGCTGAAGTGATGTCCAAAAAGCCAACAAAGAAAAATCCGCCATCCGAAGTTTGGACCAGATCATAGGAATGATCGTGTCCGGAAAAGCCAAAGCTTTTTTCCCACTCAAGATTCCCCTGTGGATCGAGTTTCAAAATCCAGTTGTCATGAAAGCCGTTATTGTTGCTTCCATCCCCATCATCACTCATGGCATATCCGGTAATGGCAAATCCCCCGTCAGAGGTCTGGATAACTGCTTGCCCCCTGTCGTCCTTGCTGCCCCCATAAGTTTTGGTCCATTCCAGATTGCCGTCGGTGTCGAGCTTCAACAACCAATAATCATTAACGGGCAAGACCTTGCCCTGCAGCTCCCCATCTGTGCTATTGGTAAACCCAAGAATAGCATAACCTCCATCACTGGTTTCTATCACTGATTGTGCGGTTTCATCCCCGGAACCCCCATAGCTTTTTACCCAGGCGACCTCGCCCTGAAAAGTATCTGTGGTATCAGCCAAACTTATATCATCATCCGCATTACAGGAAACCGCCAGGATTGCCAGGCCCAGCAAGATTAATATTGAACTTATCCGCATCATGGTGTCTTGCTTATGATGAACAGCCCGGAATTGATATCGCTGATTACCACCTTCCCACTGGCAAAGAAGGGGTATACGCTCCATACCCCATTAAACTGGGCCGTATTGCTTGCCGGGAAAGAATCAAAGTAGCCAACTTCGGTCAATGTCTGATTTGAAATACCTGAAATATCGAGTATTCGCACACCAGCGGTATAATTGGCCAGGTAGAATTCCTCATCCTTAACATACCCATTGTGATCTATGGCCGAAGTGGGACCCAGGTAAGTGGCATGAGGTGCAGGATTATCAAGATCTTCAAAATCAAAAACCAGGGTGCGCGAGGCAAATCCGTCATTCAATTCGTCCAATTCATCCCCAAAGATAAAGTACCGCTGGTCTTCTGTAAACCACCCCTGGTGCGTATAGCCCAGGTTAGGATAGGTTAATGTTGTTATGGTTACCGGATTATTTTTGTCTGTAACATCGGCCAGCACTACCTGGTTTTCATTGGCCCCGATAAAAATTTCCCGCCCGGTGTAATCGGCGTCCGGCCCGTTATAGGTGACCACCTGGGCATCATGTGTATAGCCGCTATCGCCATAGCCTCCGGCGGCAACCGGATTTTTAGGATCGCTGATATCTATAAAATGAGCCCCCCCGTTAAAAGCATCGCCCCTGGAGGTGCCAACGGCATAGGCATAACCGGTGGTTTCATTGATTACTATGTTATGGGAATTGCCAAATCCCGTATACCGGAAATCAGCAGTGAACTGAACCGGTGGGTTGCTAACCTGTCGGAGGCGGGTGAGGTCAAAAACCTGCATCCCGTGTCCATTGGCTTCAGAACCAATAAAAGCATGATCCTGGTAGACCTTAATATCGCGCCAGGCACTTGAAGCCGTGGCTGTTGGTAGTTTCCCCAGGTAGATGAGGTTCTCCGTATCTGTAATATCTACAAAAGCAGTCCCGTTATCCAGCCCCATGAGCACATATTCCCTGCCTGTGGTGGTATCGGTCCAGCCCCAAACATCATTTCCCGATGAAGCATTGAAAGTGGACAGATTAATCTGCCCCAGGAGATCAAATCCAGAACAAGGGTATACCCCGGCCATGCCATTATCGCAGGGCACAAAATTGCCCTCGGCTTCACCTTCCCCAACAGGGTTCTCCTCTCCGCTCATCTGGTCATTATCAGGCGCCGGGGAATCATTGTCGGAGGAACATCCCATAAATAGCATCAACACCAATAAAAACAGGGGTTTTTTCATAACAATTAGCCTTAGCTTAGTTTTCTTTTTCCGTATAAAGATAAGATTAATCTCTGCGCACTCCTTACTTTTGTCCCATGTTTGAGAACAAAGAAAATTCAAGGACCTCCCTGCAGGATATTGGCGAATTCGGGCTGATTGACCACCTCACCCAGCATTTTAAAATCAACCAGCCAACAACAATCAAAGGAGTTGGGGACGACGCCGCTGTACTGCGATTTAAGGATGAGGATACGATAGTTACCACAGATCTTCTGGTGGAAGGCGTACATTTTGACCTGGGATATATGCCGCTCAAGCATTTGGGGTATAAGGCCGTTATGGTAAATCTGAGCGATGTTTATGCCATGAATGCCAAGGCGACACAAATCACAGTTTCTATTGCGGTTTCTAACCGCTTCCCTCTGGAAGCCCTGGAAGAATTGTATTCGGGGATCGCTCTGGCCTGTGAATTGTACCAGGTGGACCTGGTTGGGGGTGATACTACCTCTTCAACCAAGGGAATGCTTATTTGTGTCACGGCTATTGGCACTGCCAAAAAGGAAGAGGTAGTCTACCGTTCCGGGGCCAAACCCAATGACCTTCTTGTGGTTACCGGAGATCTTGGGGGTGCTTATCTCGGCTTACAGGTATTAAAGCGCGAACAGGAGGTATTTGCCGTGAATCCTGAAAACCAACCCGACCTCAGCCCTTACGCCTATCTGGTGGAGCGACAACTCAAACCCGAAGCGCGAAAGGATATCATTGAACTTTTTAAAAAGTTGGGAGTACAGCCAACCTCCATGATTGATATCAGCGATGGTCTATCTTCAGAAGTACTGCACCTTTGCAAAGCGAGTGATGTGGGATGTTTTGTCTATGAGGATAAGATACCCTTGGATCCTAATGTGATAAGCACCTGTGAAGAGTTCAATCTGGATAGCTCCCTTGTGGCCCTAAGCGGAGGGGAAGATTATGAACTCCTCTTCACCATTGACCAAAAAAAATTCCCGAAAATTAAGGGCAACCCTAACTTTACTGTCTTGGGGCATGTAACAGAAAAGGAAGAAGGCGCTTACTTGATTTCCAGGAATAATTCAAAAATTCCTTTAACCGCTCAGGGATGGAATGCGTTTACCTCAGAATAGATTTAGGCTACCTGATGAATGGTGCCGTGTCTTTTTTGGTAAAGGTCTTCCAGGGTCTGGTTGATTTCCTGAAGTTCCGGGGTTAATATAGAAAGGTTGCCGCTGACATCCGTAGTAACCTGCTTGCCGCAGTGTACACATTTGTATTCTTTGATGTGCATGGTAACTTTCTTAGAGACAGAATAATGGTGCCCGAAAATTGAACAAAATACTTTTTTCATAATGTAGGTTTAATTGGGACGCAGGCTGAGATTTTAGGGGGATCTGCCATGCGATTCAACATACTTTCACTTCCAATCACCGTATTCTTTTTACTGAACGACGCTTTCATTGGATTTATTGAGTGAAGCCGGTGATTTTTATCACATTTTCGACAAGTGGTAATATTTACGACGGTTTGCCCTACATTTACCCCGTGAAATTCAAATGGAAAAAACAGGAAGCAACCCTGATAATGGCCCTGGCCCTGTTTTCGCTGTTTTTTGGAGCAGGCGATTTGATCCTACCCCCCCAGCTTGGACTCAAATCCGGAGGCGACTGGTGGTTGCTCATTCTAGGTTTTTCCATATCAGCAGTGTTTATACCCATCCTGGGCATAATGGCTCATGCTAAATTGCAGGGCACTATGTTCGATTTTGGCAAAAAGGTATCTCCCTGGTTCAGTTTGACCTATTGCTATGCCGTTTATGCCATTTCAATAACACTCCCTTCCCCACGCACCGCTTCGGTTACCCATGAAATGGGTGTTGCTCCATTATTCGATTCCTCACCCCTGCTAACCAGTACTATATACTTTATCCTGGTTTTCATATTTGTGATGAATCGTTCCAGAATCATGGACATCATTGGGAAATTCCTTACCCCGGCCATAGTTATCATACTGTTAGCAATCATAGGAGTCTCGGTATTTACCGCATCCTGGGATTTTGGAGTTTCCATTATTGAACAACCCGTTTCTTATGGGATATTAGAAGGGTATCAGACCTTCGGTGCGGTAGGGGCTGTGGTTGTAGGTGGTGTGGTAATTGTATCCTTGAATCTTAAGCAGCAATCCGGGGATTACAATCAGAAAAGAAATATGATTGCCCGGGCGGGATGGATAGCCGGAATGGGGCTTTTACTAATCTACGGCGGACTGATCCTTAGCGGGGCACTGCTTCACGATCAGTTTGATCCGGACATTAACCGCACCGGCCTGGTAAGTGCGATCAGCTCCTTTACCCTGGGGAATCAGGCCAACCTGCTTTTGAGTGTTTTGATAAGCCTTGCTTGTTTTACCACCGCAGTCGGCATAGTTACGGGCACGGCCGATTTTGTAAAATCCCGCTTCAATAATTCTCAAACGGCATATACCCTCACGGCTTTTACCGGAAGTCTATTAGGTGTGCTTATGGGCCAATTAAATGTGGATTATATAATTGCTGTAGCCGTTCCTGCACTGATGTTCATCTATCCCGTCACCATAGTCCTGATCCTCCTCAATGCCATGCCTGAAAAGTGGGTGTCTGCGGCCGTTTTTAAATGGGTTGTTGCCATTACTGTCCTTTTTAGTATTCCGGACTTCATGAACAGCCTGGGATGGGGGGAATACATGAACCCCATAACCCGGTATATTCCTTTTACAAAGTTCAACCTGGGATGGACCATTCCGGCCTTATTGGCCCTGCTGCTAGCCAACTGGTATCAGTCAAGGAATAAGCAGAAGCCAAAAATTAGTTCCCCGAATTCATAAGGGTTTCAATCTCTTCCACCTCAATAGGTATCTCGCCCATAAGGTTCAGGGGAGCCCCTTTTTCCTGAATTACCACATCATCTTCGATTCGGACTCCGAAGTTTTCTTCCGGGATATAGATACCGGGTTCTACGGTAAAGACCATATTCGCTTTCATTGGGGTCTTTAAGGGGCCATAATCGTGGGTGTCCAATCCGATATGGTGACTGGTGCCATGCATAAAATACTTTTTATAGGCGGGCCAATCGGGATCTTCATTCTTCACATCGGCCTTGTCCAGTAATCCCAGGCCCAATAATTCGCTCGTCATAAGCTTCCCAACTTCCTTGTGGTACTCAGCCCACATGGTCCCGGGAACAAGCATTTG
>JABDRK010000341.1 GCA_013041785.1 Eudoraea sp. | reverse complement strand
ACCTTCTTTACAAGGGTTCCAAAAACAGTGGATTTAAGGTCTCTGATTTCAGCGATATCATCGTATGCTTTTTGTTGAGCAGGTGTCCACTCTATGTCTGCTGAACCATTGAAATACTGGTCCCAGTCCTTGTACATATCCACCGTAATATGTGAGGCGTAAGCTTCCGTAGTATAGCCCAGCATATTTCTCAGCAGTCCCCACATCGCCATACCACCAGCAGCTACACGTTGCTCGTGCATCCCTTTAAACATGGAAGATTCCATCTCTTCATAAGCACTGGCTTTACCAGGATTTGCTTTCATGAAGTTGATTTGCGCTAGTGTACCCAGAGGCATCTCATAATCTCCGCCGGCAGAGGCAATTTGTTGCAAGTAAACAACCACTGCCAAATCCCTACTCTTAACAGTTTGATCCATTTTACTGTCACGATCAACCTGAGACATATTGGGGTACGCTCCGTCCATGGCTTTATTTAAATCACCCCCTTGCATCATTTTTACCGGATCGTTATACAAAGTAACCGTCATATACTGATGCCCCTGACCAGTTCCGGAGGGTGAGAGGGCCCAGAGGTCCCAGCCAACAATATCCCCGTTCTTTACGCGCTGTTCATGAAGTTTTTCCCAAAAGGATTCGGTATCCCAGTAATCTGATCCCATCCCTTCATCGACCTTCATGAGTTCAAAAGTGAGGTAGGTTGGATCCTGTGACCAGCCGCTCCAGCTAACCAGAGCTACTAAAAAAATTAGAAGTGCTTTTTTCATCTTGATTAGGTTTTAAGTGTTTAAACACCTAAACAAGAAGATTTTAGATAGCAGAACAAATGAAAAGGGACGAATGGCAGGAATTCCTGTCCGGGTGCAGGGAATTAATTAGCGTAACCTCCCGGTTTGGCTAATTAGGTATGATGCGCTATTGAAGAATGCATTCTTCAATAGCGCATTATACATTTCATTTACATTGTGCGGAACAATTCAAGTCGTTCCCACTTGGTATCCAACTCTTCCTGGGCTTGCTTCAACAATTTCTCACCCAGTTCGGCATTTTCCTTCACTACCCGGGTAAATCGAGTTTCGCTGTACATGAAGTCCTCAAGGGGTCGCGTTGGGGGTTTGGAGTCCAGCCTAAATTTCTTCCCTTTAGGTTTAGATGGGTCAAAACGGAATAGCGGCCAATAACCGGTTTCCACAGCTTTCTCCTGATGAAGGGCGCCCTCTTTCAAGTCGTATCCGTGTTCTCCACAATGGGAGTAAGCCACGATCAGGGATGGGCCCGGATAAGCAGCTGCTTCCTCTATGGCTTTCAGGGTTTGGATATCCTTGGCTCCCATGGCAACCTGTGCCACATAAACGTTCTCATAAGATACTGCTTGCAGCGCCAAACTTTTCTTACCGGTTCGTTTACCGGAAACAGCGAATTTGGCACTTGCGCCTAAAGGTGTGGCTTTGGAAGTCTGCCCACCCGTATTCGAATAGACTTCGGTATCCAGCACCATAATATTGATATCTTCTCCTGAGGCCAGAACATGGTCTACCCCACCGTATCCGATATCATAGGCCCAACCGTCACCTCCCAGAATCCAAACTGCTTTTTTCCTCAGGTATTCGGTGAGCTGACTTAATTTTACAGCGTCTTTATTTTCCGGCAATTCCTTGAGTTTAGCTTCTACAAGATCGATATTGTCCAGCTTTTGTTTGCGTTCCAGTTCGGTAGATTCCGGATTGGAAACTATTGCATCCACCAGTTCATCACCTACCTCTTCTCTCAAGGATTCTAATAGACTAACTGCTATTTCCTGCTTCTTGGTCAGGGCGAGTTTCATACCAAAACCAAATTCGGCATTGTCCTCAAACAGGGAGTTCGCCCAGGCCGGTCCCCGACCTTCCTTATTGGTTTTATAAGGAGTTGTTGGCAAGTTACCTCCGTAGATGGAAGAACATCCGGTAGCATTAGCAATCATAATAGAATCCCCGTATAACTGGGTAAGCATTTTGATGTATGGGGTTTCCCCACAACCTGAACAGGCTCCGGAAAACTCAAAGAGTGGTTCCAGGAATTGAGATCCTTTCACGTTGGTGATCTGCAAGGCCGTACGATCGTAATCGGGTAAGTTCACAAAGTAGTCCCAATTCTTATTTTCAGCCTCCTGTTTATCCAGCTTACGGCGCATGTTTATGGCCTTAAAGTCTTCTATCTCCTTACTTTCAGCCGGACAAACGGCAACACAAAGGTCACAGCCTGTACAATCCTCTGGGGACACCTGTAATACATAGGATTCTGTTTCCTTCGAGAATGGTCGGCCTTTGGCAGGTACCGTTTTCAAGGAATCAGGGGCATCCTGCAGGTCTACGTTGGCGACCACCTTGGCCCGGATTGCTGCGTGCGGACAAATAGCAACACATTTGTTACATTGAGTACACAGGATTTCATCATCCCAAATCGGGATATAATCCGCAATACCGCGCTTTTCATATTGGGTTGTCCCCGTTGGGAAGGTTCCGTCTACCGGAAATGCACTAACCGGAAGCTCGTCTCCTCTTCCAGCCAAAATTTTACCAAGGACTTCCTTGACGAAAGGATCAGGATCTCCGCTCATAATGGGTTTAAGTTCCCTGTCATTGGTTATCTTCTTCGGATAATCAACCTTTTGTAAGTGCTGCAGTGATTTATCAACCGCATTAAAATTCATCTGCACCACGTGATCCCCTTTGTGGGAATATGTTTTAACAATGGCATTCTTGATTCTGCTTATCGCTTCTTCCTGGGGCAAGATTCCCGAAATGGCAAAGAAACAGGTCTGTAAAACGGTGTTGGTACGTTTACCCAACTCGGCTTCATGAGCCACCTTGGTGGCATCCACCACATAGAATTCCAAATCGTGTGAAATGATTTCTTCCTGTATAATTCGAGGGAGTCTATCCCAGACCTCATCCGCATTGTAGGGAGCGTTCAACAGGAAAGTACCTCCTTTCTTGACATGTTTCAACACATCGTACTTATCAATAAAATTAAACTGATGGCAGGCAACAAAGTCGGCCGTATTGATGAGATAGGTTGAATATATGTGTTTTGGCCCGAAACGAAGGTGTGAAACGGTCTGTGCCCCGGCTTTTTTAGAGTCGTACACAAAATACCCCTGTACAAAATTATCGGTTGTTTCACCAATAATTTTAATGGAGTTTTTATTAGCCCCCACCGTACCATCAGAGCCCAGCCCGTAGAACATACAATTGAAGGTAGACTTCTTGGTTTCAAAGACAGGTTCGTAATCCAGACTTTTGTGACTTACATCATCCTGAATACCAATAGTGAAGTGATTTTTGGGCTCTTCTTTTAGCAATTCCTGATAAATTGCATTAACCATGGCCGGATTAAATTCTTTTGAGGACAGACCATAGCGTCCTCCAATGATGACCGGCAATTCCCGATCCTGTTCAGCTAAGGCGGTTACTACATCCAGGTATAGTGGTTCTCCGGTACTTCCGGGTTCTTTGGTTCGGTCCATTACCGCAATACTCTTCACTGTAGATGGTAAGCTATCAATAAAATGGGAAACTGAAAATGGTCGATATAGCCTTACAAATACAGCACCTACCTTTTCTCCCTGTTCAACCAGCGTATCTACCGTTTCCTTAACAGCTCCTTCCCCGGATCCCATGATCACAACAACCCGTTCTGCTTCCGGGTGTCCTACATAGTAAAATAAGGAATACCGCCTTCCGGTATGCTCGTAAAACTCGTCCATGACATCCTGTACAATCCCGGGTACTTTGTCGTAATAGGTATTGGCAGCTTCCCTGGCCTGGAAGAAGACATCCGGGTTTTGAGAGGTACCCCGAATAACCGGATTGTCAGGATCCAAAGAGTGCTTTTTATGCTCCATGATCTCTTTCTCCGGCATCATGGCCTTGATCACCTCATCCGGAATGGCATTTAT
>JABDRK010000337.1 GCA_013041785.1 Eudoraea sp. | reverse complement strand
TTCATGTTTAGATCATATTTAGCACTAGTATTTGTCCTGCTTTTTGTGGGGCCTGTCTCTGCTCAACAATTAAACAGAAAAGAGAAAAAACTGATCAATACCGTTGAAAAGAATAACGCTGAGGCTATGGCTTTCTTGGAGGAGGTAGTCAACATAAACAGTGGTACGCTTAATATTAAGGGGGTGCAGGAAGTTGGAAAGGCGTTTGCCGATGCCTTTGAAGAAATTGGATTTAGTTCGCGATGGATTCCCATGCCCGAAGACATGAACCGCGCAGGCCATTTATTTGCAGAGATTCAGGGGAATACAGGCAAAAAGTTATTACTGATCGGACATTTGGATACGGTTTTTGAGGAGAACAGCCCATTCCAGACCTTTAAAAGAGTGAATGATAGTATTGCCCATGCCCCCGGCGGCAATGACATGAAAGGAGGCGATATTATCGTGCTCTATGCCCTCAAAGCCCTGCACGAAAACGGCCTGTTAAACGATGCTCAGATCACAGTAGCATTTACAGGCGATGAGGAAAGCACAGGTAAACCACTATCTGTTAGCCGGAAGGATCTGATAGAAGCCGCACAGCGCAGTGATATTGCTTTGGGCTTCGAGACATCAACAGGATTTAATTATGCCACTGTAGCCAGGCGTGGAGCTTCCGGATGGGATGTACAGGTAGAAGGCAAGCGGGCACATTCCAGTGGTATTTTTAATGAAAGGGTAGGTGCAGGAGCGATTTTTGAAATGTCCAGGATCCTGAATGCGTTTTATAACGAAGTCAGGGGGGAGGAATTCCTGACCTTCAACCCCGGTGTGTTGCTTGGAGGCACCTTCGTGGAATATGACGGAATGACCTCTACGGCTGAGGTTTTTGGGAAGAGCAATGTTGTTGCCCAAACCGCTATGGCCAGAGGTGGATTGCGTTTTATTTCTGAAGAGCAGAAAGAGAATACCCGGGCAAAAATGCGTGAAATAGTGGAAAATAACCTGCCAAAAACGAAAGCTAGTATCAGCTTTTCGGATAGCTATCCGGCTATGCAGCCAACAGAAGGCAACCTCAATTTGCTGGCTACCCTCAATCAGGTGAGCCTGGATCTTGGGCAGGGTGAAGTCCTGGCCTATGATCCCGGGAGAAGGGGGGCAGCAGATACTTCTTTTGTAGCCGAGTATGTGGATTGTCTGGATGGGTTGGGAACCATGGGTACAGGGGCACATACCCCCAGTGAAACGGTTAACCTGAACACCATCTCTGACCTGACAAAACGCACGGCTGTTCTGATCTACCGCCTTATCAATCAGCAATAATGGAAATCCTTCAGTCAGGAAAACACGAGGTAAAAATAGACCAGGGGGAACTGGTGAGCTATACCTTTTCCGGGAAACAACTGATCCACCAAAAAGGGAAGCCGGGTTGGAAGCATGCGGATACGGAAATGTTTCCCATTATAGGGCCTACGGAAGCCGTGGGGTACCGCGTACAGGTTCCCAGGGGTAATGCCGTTCAGGATCAGCATGGCTTACTGCGGGAGTTGGAATATGAATTGCTGGAAACCTCAAACTCCTCAGCGATCTACCAAAAAACCTATACTGCGGGAAGTGTGGTGAAAAATTCAAAATATCCGGACAAATCCCGAATGCAATTTCTGATGTGGCCCTATAGCTTTGAGTTCAGGAAAATATTTACCCTTAATACAACAGGGTTAGCCATCACCTTTGAACTGAAGGGGGAGCCCGATATGCCTTATATGCTGGGTTACCATCCGGCATTCAACCTGCAAACAGCCCATCCTGTGGTAATTGCCGATGGCAAAGAAATTCAGCTGGAGGATATCATTGCTGCCGGAAGCTCTGCTCTCGAATTAGCAGATTGCGATGAAGTAGTACTTAAGGATGAATTATCCATATCAATCAAAACTTCTGGTTTTGATAACTTTATGTTTTGGACGGAAGTACCCAATATGCTTTGTATTGAGCCGGTTACTTTTTATCCCTACAGCGCCCCAGTACAGTTGCTTCATGAAGGTTTTCACTATCTTGGCAGGGAATCCAAACAATTCAGGGTAGAAATAATCCCCCGGGAATACGATTAATTTAAAACAGACGTGCATGCGCGAATTACTGGAAAGGCATTATGGTTATCTCTTTGAAGAAGCATTGCTCGATGAAATCGAAGCGGTAGGGCAATGTAAAAAAGTAAAACAGGGAGAGATACTGATGGATATCGGACAGAACATCACGGCCATGCCGCTGCTCTTCAGTGGCGCAATAAAGATCATGCGTGAAGACGATGACGGAGACGAACTCATTTTGTACTTTATTGAGAAGGGCGACACCTGTGC
>JABDRK010000318.1 GCA_013041785.1 Eudoraea sp. | reverse complement strand
CAATTGACCTGACCCGCTATCAGGTAATCAACTGTTTGATGGGTAGGGCCGGATTAATCAACTCCGGTGGCTCTTCGGGCGATAACGACCTGGCACTGGCCATCAAAACTGCAGTAATCAATAAGCGCGCCGGGGGTATGGGATTGATTTCTGGTCGAAAGGCATTCCAAAAACCCATGAAGGAAGGTGTTTCGCTTTTGAATGCTATTCAGGACGTCTACCTTGATGCTAACGTAACCATAGCATAGTTAATTACAAATTCCAAAAAAAGCCTCCTTCCGGGAGGCTTTTTATTTTATGGGTTATAATCTGGGTACCCTGGTTTTAGGCCTGAAGCGTATCAGACTGTCTTTACCCATTATCGAAGCCTCGGGCAAGGATTCCGGTTCTTCCTCCTCAGGTGGCGTTTTAGATCCAAATACACGTTTCATCAATTCCCTGAAACTATTGAAATCCACCTCATAGGAAAGTCCCACCCCCTGGGTATACCCTACCTGTTCGGCAAGGAATTGACGAATTTCATTTTCACGGTTAAAGATTTTAGCTCTCAGCGTGCCTTCCTCATTGAGCAACACCTGCACCTCCACATCTCCGGCAACTACCGTTTCGCTAACTCCCCCTACCGGAACCCCGAACCGACCATTCAGAAGAACACGGTCACTTATTTGTGTGGAAACCGTTACCCCAATCCTGTTTTCGGTCTGAATATCATTGGGGTCCAGATAACCCTGTTCGTAAGAAACCCCAAGGTTGAGTTTGTCATTGCTACCTCCCAGAACCTGATTCAGGAGCCCTGAAGCCGTTTGTATTAAATTCCCGGTCACTGCCTGCTGGTTGATCCCGGTGTTTTCATTCACAAAAGTTCCCTGGGCCAGAAGGAAAAATGCGTTCCGCTCCTCTACCGTGGGATCCTGCAGGCGATATTCCAATTCCGATTTCACTATAGAACTCGTTCCTGGAAATTCTATGTTAAAGGCAATGGTTGGACGTTCCAACTCATCGGTGAGTTGCACCACCACATCAGTTGGTATCCGTCTTGTATAACCTGCATTGTCCAATAAGGGTGATGGGTTTGCGTTGAGCGAATAGACTGCTTCCATATTCAATTGTGCCTCCAGCGGCTCCCCTTCCCAGACAATACTACCCCCCGGTTTAACCGAAAAGGTTTTGTCTATTACCCCTCCAAATCGATAATTATACTCCCCGGTTACGACCACAAAATCACCAAACATGTTAAACTTTCCGTTGGTATTGATCTCGATGAGCAAGAGTCCTTCCCCGGTTCCTTTCAGGGAACTTCCCGTTTTCTGATCAATGACAATTTCTACCTCTGCGTCCGGGGTAACATTGAGATCAAATCGCAATTCCAGGCCCTCGTAATCCCTCAGTGTTCGCTCATATTCCAGAGATTGTGCTTTGTCTTTTTCAATAAAGTTAATGAAGGTATAGTCCCCTATGGACGCTACGTCACTAATCGGTATTTTAAGCGAGCTTCCCCTGGCTGTTGACCCGTCAAAAGAAATGGTCAGGGCCTGGGTGGGCCCGTAAATCCTTCCGGTTCCGTTTACAAATCCCGTCCCGTAATACAAGATTTCTTCTTCAAACCCGGTATTGAGGATGAGAAAGCGATCATTGTTGGTGTCTACATTGAGGTCGAGCCGCCAATCCTCAAAAGAATTGTGTTTGATGGTGCCATCCAGCGTAGCCCGGGTATCCATGGTAACATCCTGCAGTTCAACATTCTGGAAATAGAAGGTTTGTTCATCCAATTGAACTGTTGCTCCATTTTTGAAATCGTAATCCACCTGCAAATACGGAATTGCCAGGCCTGCATTGTCCAGGGTGAGCAAACCATCCATTTCCGGATTTCGGAGGTCCCCTTTGACTATCGTACTGCCATTGAGTTTTCCCCTGATGTTGGTGATTATACCTTCACCCAAAGGGCTGAAGGGTGACAAGTCAAAATCGCTGAAAGAAGCTACAAAATCTGCCCTGGGAATAGGTTCTTCATTGATCACCTGTCCATCCATCTTGAATTTTTCAAAACCATTTTCAGTGATTTGGGTATATACATCAAACTCGGTCAGGTCGCGGTTACCCACAACCCCAATATTCAGGAATCCCAGATTCATTCCGTTAATCCCGAAATCCGTTATATCGAGGTTGCAAATGGGAAGATACACATTGTCTTTCTGCAGCACGTTCAGGACCCCATTAACCTCCCCTGAAAATTTAAGGCTGTCCACTTCCGGGGTGATCTTGTTCAGGGAGACCAGCTTGAATTGCAGTTCCAGGTCCTTGTAGGTAGAATCCGCTAACTGCCCCCGAAGCCGGATTTGCTCCCTTTTATCATTGTTCATAACCACGTCTTCTATGGTAATGCTGTCCAGTGAACTGTTGAAAATCACCTTGTTCTGGGCATTACCTTCCCGGTTAAGCACCCAGGTATTTCCCTTAAAACTTATATCCGATTTCTTCAGGCCTATGACCGATTTCTTTTCATCGTTGAAGGTGTGGTAAAAGTTAAGGTTATAAATGTCGTTGTATTCGCTTCCCCCCTGGAATTCTGTCCGGAAAAACAGCGTATCGTTGAGCGTGGTGTTGATGAGGTTAAAGTCTTTGAGGTTGTAATACACCGTTGAAATATCGTCCACCGAAACGAAGGTGTTGAACAGCGGGTTCTTATTGTCTATCCGAACCTCGATATTCTCGAGTTCATTCCGGAACGCCGCAATATTTGGGGATCTGAAGGTGAGTTTAAAATCCCCTTCATCGGCTTTTATATCGCCCCTGATAAAGGTGTTGGGGCCAAAGGCAACCTCAGGAAAGAACACTTCAACAATCTTGTTATAGATCTTAAAATTAAACGCGAGATTCTGGTTGGGGGTGATTTCGTAGGGTTTGTAGTTGGTGTATATACTCCCGACTGAATTTTGCACCAGCCTGCCTAATTCCTGGGTTTTAAAACGGCCCTTCATATATCCCGTAATAATGTCGGGAGAATTGATCTCTATGGTTCTTAAGGTATCTGAATCAAAACTTGATATGATTTGAAAATCCTCAAAGTAGTAGGTGTCATTTATATTCTGGTAGTTGGTACGGGTAAAATTGATCTCCCCTACCACGTCATCCAGGTTGCTGCCGGTAACATTCATATTTACCACACCCTTGAAGATGGATACGCTGTCCCGGATAAAATTCATCTTTTTGAAATCAGCATAATCCACCGCAGCGGTAAAGTTGAATTGATTCTGCGCTTTGCCAAAATCGGCCAATCCCTTAAACGTAAACTTTACGTTTTTGTCTTTGCTATCTACAAATCCATCAAAAAGTTGGTCCTTTAGGAGTCCGGATACCTGTATGTCCTGATAGGTATACCCATTGAAGTTGGCAGAGTACACCTGCCCGTTTACTTCTGTATTCAAGGTCTCTCGAATAAAGCCCTTCCCCTTAACGTTAAAATCGAGAGTAGTACGGCCCAGACTGGAATTGCCTACAAATTGGCCAAGATCAAAATCAATCAATGAAACAAAACCGGTATAATTGGCATTTTCCAGGTTATCATACTGTGTGAGATCCAGGTCTGCATAGGTGCTTCCCAACGCGCTATTCAGGTTCACCTGGGCATTCACCGAGTTGTCTGTAACCACACTGTTGCCACGAATGGTAAAACGCCCCAGCACTTCTGAGGTCCTGGGAATTGATTTGCCCAGGATGCCAGGCATTAAGGCCCGAAGCTGGTAATAACTCGTGGTAATATTGCGGATATTCGCATCCATCCGAAACGGGGCCTCTGCCTTAAAGAGGTTGGTAAATGTAAAATCACCCCGAACACCAGTGTCATCGGTTCGCAGGAATAGGTTTTCGGCAGTTAAAGCATTCAATGTTCCCGTAAACCCCGAGGCTAGCTCTACGTTTTTGCCTTTCCCAAAATGAGGGTAAAGCAGATTTATTTCATCCAGGCTTAACAGAGACTCCTGAAATTGGGCGGTGACCTGAACCTTGTCTTCAAAATCGGCCAGGTCCTCCCGCTCATAGTCGAAGGTGAGATTCCCATTTAATTCCGAACCCGCCGTTTTAATCCCCAGCGTATCAAATCGCATTTGCTCCCGGGTATATTTGAACTGTGTAGCGAGTCTTTCAATATCGACACCAAACTGGCTCTTTAAGGATAGTGCTTTGATGTTGGTCGAAACATCGGGACCCAGGATGAGGAAATCTTCCGCCTCTATATTTAATTCCTTAAAATCTAAAACGGTGCTGTTCTCCAGGTTGTCATCGATCAGCTGAAAGTGGCTGTCCCTGATCTCTACATCCGAAGTGGTTAATAAAAAAGGTGGTGTTCCCGGCGCTCTGGGCTTGCCATCATCCAATTTTGCAACAAAAATACCCAGGTTGCTATCGGGCGCGCCTTTATAGTTACGGTGCTTAAAATTGAGGCCCGAAATTTCAATGTCACCAAATTCAAGCCTTCCGTTGACCAAATTACGAACGCTCAAAACCGAGGTGTTCAATTCCTCAATATAAAACAAGGTGTCTTTTTGGTAATCTTCCACATACACCCCTTGCAGCGCGGTGTTCCAGCTTATCAGGGAAACCCGGATACGCTCCATATTGATATTCGTGCCGTATTCCTTATTCAGGGAATCTGTGGCATAACGTGCGAGCCGTGTTTGCACTATCGGAAGAGATAAAATAAGCGTTCCAAATACGCACAGCAAGAGTAAAGCCAGGAGGGTACGAACGAGTATTTTTCTCAGTTTCTTGATAGGTCTATATGTTTTACCTTTGTGTCACCAATTTTTGTTCCAAAAAAGTGCAGAATCAAAATATTTATATCCTCGCCATAGAATCTTCCTGCGATGACACTTCAGCCGCTGTATTATGCAACGATAAAGTGCTGAGCAATGTTGTGGCCACTCAGAAAATCCATGAGGAATACGGGGGGGTAATCCCGGAACTCGCTTCCCGCGCACATCAGCAAAATATCGTTCCTGTGGTGCATCAAGCGCTGGCCATAGCAAATATCGACAAAAAACTAGTATCCGCCATAGCTTTTACACGGGGTCCCGGACTTTTGGGATCGCTGCTGGTTGGCACGTCTTTTGCGAAATCCCTGGCTTTGGGATTGGGGGTTCCCTTAATTGAGGTCAACCATATGCAGGCACATATTCTCGCGCACTTTATACAGGAGGAAGGGAGCCGCATTCCGGAATTTCCTTTCCTGGCGCTGACCATCAGTGGCGGGCACACCCAAATTGTGCTGGTTAAGGATTATTTTGAAATGGAAGTACTGGGGGAAACCCTGGACGACGCGGTAGGGGAAGCCTTTGATAAAAGTGCAAAATTAATGGGGCTCACCTATCCGGGGGGACCATTGATTGACAAATACAGCAGAACAGGCAACCCCAAAGCCTTCCCTTTTCCAAAACCCAAAGTTTCCGGTCTGGATTTTAGTTTTAGCGGACTTAAAACCAGCATCCTGTATTTTTTGCAAAAGGAAACCGCCAAAAATCCACAATTCGTAAAAGAGCACCTGAATGATATTTGTGCCTCAATTCAATATACCATCATTGAGATCCTGATGGATAAGTTAAAAATTGCAGTGCGGGAAACGGGAATTCGGCAGGTAGCAATTGGTGGTGGTGTTTCTGCTAATTCCGGAATACGAAAAGCCCTTGCTGAGGCTGAGGAGCAATTAGGCTGGA
>JABDRK010000316.1 GCA_013041785.1 Eudoraea sp. | reverse complement strand
GGCTCAGTTTATTTGAGGATAAGTTCGTAACAGTAAAAGGGCAGCTCGCTTTGCATGGGAAAATAGACTTCCTCCAGACGGGTATACCCTCTTTGTTCATAGAATGCCTGGTTCCTCTTATTTTGGCTAAAGGTATCCAGCCTTATTGAAGTATAATGTAAGTTTCGTGCATGGGATTCTGCGAATGACATGAGTTTTTGCGCAAACCCTTTACCCTGGTAAGCTGGAGTTATTGCGAACCTATGGACATAGAGGTTATTTTCATTTGGACTCAACCAGCTAACGGATTCATACTCGGGATCCATAAAAGTTGAAAGCGCAATTACCCCAATAAGCGTCTCCTGTTCGAATAAAACATATAATTCTCCTCGGGCGATATCTGTTTTAAAGGCCTTTTCGGTGGGATAATTTTCATTCCACTGATAAATACCCTGATCAGCCAAATGCTCTCCACAAACCTTTGTAAGTTCAAGTATTTGAGGGATTTCCACTAACTTTGCTTTTTTAATCACCGGAAGATTATAGATTAAAGCGTAAATTTATAGTATTAATCACTAACCCCATGAAGAATATTCTTGTACCTGTTGGCACTTCTCACTATGCCCATGAGACTTTACAATATGCTGTAGACTTTGCCCATGAATTTGGCTCTCAGGTCTATGCCATGGAAGTATTTAATGTTACTGCAGGAGCAGGCAATCTGGTAAATATTTCTAAGAAAGTCAATGAAAAAAGCCAGGCGCGATTAAAGGAAATCATTGGCATGGTCGATTCCAAGGGGGTTAATATTAAGATTGCCACCTTTAATGGAGATTTAATTGATGGTCTTAAAGAAGTTAATGATGAGTTGGGCATCGACCTAATTATTATTTCACCCAGGAGTAACGATATAAAGGAGGGATTGTATTTGGGCCATTGCTCCGGCCGGATTGTGAAACGCACAGACATACCCACGCTTATTGTTCCAAAAGGCAGTGTTTTTACTCCTTTTAAAAAAATACTTACCGCATTCAAATCGGGCATACTTAAAAGCAATGAGATTCTGGATTCCTTACGCGCCATTCAGAAAAAATTTGATGCACAGGTCAACCTGCTTATGGTCAAAACTCCTGGTTATACCGAAGAAGACCTGCAGATCAATACCAACCTTATGGATTTGAGCTCCCAGTTGACCTTTACTGAAAATGCGACAACCTATTTGGGGATTATGGAACATATTCAGGCGAAACAACCTGATTTGCTTTGCGTTTTCAGAAGAAAGCGAGGGATATTCCAAAACCTCTGGGAAAAGAACACCATACCCAAGGCCGAGTTTTCGGCACGGATACCGGTACTGGTGCTCAGCGTCAAAAAGGATTAACCGCCTAAATTAGCTGGAAGGAATTTTGAAACTTAATCAAAATGTATTTCCTTTGCCAATCCATGAAACGGGGGATTAGCTCAGCTGGCTAGAGCGCTTGCATGGCATGCAAGAGGTCACCGGTTCGACTCCGGTATTCTCCACCAAGTTCTTCGAAGCTAACAGCGAAGTAGAAAAGCCACCCTCGGGTGGCTTTTTCTATTCTTGTTCGCCTCAGACTATACGCTTCTCCAATAGTAAGTATCTTTGTACACAAGTAATTTAAAATAACGGGGCACGGGCTCCATATTAGAAAATAGTTGATACAGCATGAATAATCTTGAAAATAAAGTAGCCTATATTACTGGCGGCACCAAAGGAATTGGATTTGGAATCGCAATGAAACTCCTGGAACAGGGAATGAAGGTTGCGATAAGCGGACGTTCACAGGAGGGTGTAAGGCATGCAGCAGGGCTTTTAGGGACACCAGAAACTGTTCTTCCTATAGTATCAGAGGTCTCCGATCCCCAACAGGAAGCAAGAGCGGTTCAAGAGATCTTGAAGAAATGGGGGACACTTGATGTGGTCATTGCCAATGCCGGCGTTGGCATCTTTGCTTCAGTAGACGAATTAACCGTGGATTCCTGGAATGAGATGATCGATGTTAATCTCAGCGGGGTATTTTATACATTAAAAGCTTCGATTGAGGCACTAAAACAGTCCAAGGGATATTATTTTACAATAGCCAGTTTGGCCGGGACTAATTTTTTTGCCAGGGGAGCCGGGTATAATGCTTCTAAATTCGGAGTGGTGGGATTTACCCAGGCAGCTATGCTGGATCTGCGCCCCTATGATATCAAGGTTACTACCATTATGCCAGGATCGGTAGCCACGCATTTTAACCGCAATGAGCCGGGGGATAAAGATGCATGGAAAATCCAACCGGAGGACCTTGGGGAATTGGTTGTGGATTTACTTAAAATGCCTGCACGAACATTACCGAGTAAAGTGGAAGTGCGACCCACCCGACCTGACAAGAAATAGGATCAGGAAGTTTTTTCGGTAAAGGGTATTTCCGGATCACAGATTTCTGTAATAAGTTTTTGCAGTTGATCTTCGAATTCCTGTATCACCTGTTTTGTAATCCATGAATCCTTAGTCCGGCTATTGCGCTTTTCCTTTGTCGCAAACTTAATGGGGCCGTTCCCAGGGTTTTTTATAGGGATTATGCCGGCCTGTATACCGTTAACGGGCGTTTCACGGCCATATAGCAGCGTATAGCATAATAGCTGGAAAGCCTTGCTTTGTTCTTTTTCACTAATAAGGGAATCCCAGGATACGATTTCCACTTCCGAAGTTTTGACCGTTCCTGTTTTATAATCTAAGATCCGGATTTGCCCATCATATTCGTCAATACGGTCTAAGGTTCCCTTAAGAAAAACTTGCTGTTGAATGCCGGAAATGGGGTATTCTGTTCGGAATTTTTTTTCCAGGGCAAGTATTCGTATTTCATGTTCTTTGGATAGTTTGATCTCCATTTCAATGAAGCGATCCAGATATTTTGCGATTACCTCGCTCGCGATCAGATTTTTACCTGATAGGACTGCTCTTCCCGGAAATTGTTCGGACATCAGGGAAAGCACCAGTGGCCTTATTTTTTTGCGTTGATCTTCCAGTGCCTCGGGGGATAGCAACTGTCCCAGAAAGGGCTTGTATAGCACTTCCAGGCCATTGTGGATAATTGTTCCAAAGGTTCGCGCTTCCAGGGATTCTTCTACCTCTTCGGGTTCCTGGATGCCCAGGATATGTCGCTTTAAAAATGTCAAGGGATCACGAATGTAGTCTGTCAGGGCTGTGGGCGAAAATCCCTTTTTGCACAGTGCAGTGATTCTATCAAGGATTAGCGGATCTTTATGCACAACAGCGGTTGTGTTATCTTTTAAGGGCACCTTTGGTGTGGCTATTTCCCTTTTAACAAAAGGAACCGTGTTTGGATCAGTTGTGAGTTGGAATATCAATCTGCTCATTTCCCCTCCTTCCAATACATCCGGTTCTGTATTATAACAAAGGATTACCTTTTTGGCTCTCTGAAGAATTCTATAGAAGTGGTAGGTGTAAACGGCATCTTTCTCTTTATAAGTAGGCAGTCCCAATTCTCTTTTAACATCAAAGGGGATAAAGGAATTAACGGTTTTTCCTGCCGGCAGGATTCCTTCATTCACTGAGGTAATAATTACTGTTTCAAAATCAAGATTGCGGCTCTCCAACATCCCCATTATTTGTAAACCCTGGCCTGGATTCCCAACAAAATCCACGGATTTAGAACCCAAAAGTTCTAAAAGCATGCTTTTTAAGGCCTTTAAATCATTTATGTGCGGAAAGGATTTAATTGAAGCTTTAAGTTCCAGCAATACCTGTTCCATTTGCAAATATCCTTGCATGGAAATAGGATCTATACCTTCTTTCTGGCGGAGTTCTTTCAGAAGAGCCTGTCCATCATTCAGGAACTCCTCAGG
>JABDRK010000310.1 GCA_013041785.1 Eudoraea sp. | reverse complement strand
GGTGCAAATACCCCTGGAAAAGCCGCAGAGGCAAGTATAGGTCTGATAAGTTCACCTTCGCTGAAAACTACTGGTTCTCCGGTTAACAAGTTGGTTGCAGTAACCAATGTCGGCGTATTGAGCACACTGAAATCATCTTCACTAAAAGAACTCAGGAAGCGGTCATAGAATTTCTCAGTGTCTACAAATCCCGGTTTGTTAAGGGCGTATTTCCTGAGGCTAAAAATCTCAGTTTCCTTAACGAAATCAAGTATCTCTTCCGGTTCCATCCCAAAAGCATATAGTGCAGCAACCAGGGCACCTGAACTTGTCCCCGCCAGAATATCCGGTTCAATACCTTTTTCCCTGAAAACCTGTAAGGCGCCAATATGGGCTATACCCCTTGCCCCACCTCCAGACAATACCAGTCCCAAATCCATAAACCAATTTTTTCAGTGGTTGTTTTCCTGGTTAAAGTACGGCTTAAATTTAGAAATGTAGTGCCAAATCAATCAGCCTGAAGACGAGACCGTATTAAAAAAGCCACATAAATTTGTGGCTTTTAGTCGTCCTCTTTCCGGGATTTAATTTTTTTCATCAGTCGGGTGAGCACATAGGGTACCATTACACGTGTTAGAACCCCGTCGGCACCTCGTATCAAATTTATGGGATACAGGTGTGTTTTGATATCGTTAACTCTGAGCTTGGCGCATTCCTTATCGATTTCCCTTTTAAGGGCCAGGATCTTAAGTTGCTCATCGATTTCTTCAAAGGAGTTAAAACGTCGTGTCATGATTCATCAAAATAATATTTGGAAAATATCCGCAGTATAGGCTTATTCAACTTGTCTTTTAAGGCATAGCCGATAATGGCCAGTATAAAATACACCAGGCCTACCGACAGGAATCCATAAAAGTAATTGTCAAAAGCCTCTCCAAGAGCAAGAGAAGCCGCCACGCTCAAAAACAATAAGGTCAGAAAGGCAAAAGATCCCACCAAAATTACTTTGGCAAAATAAGTAACCAATACCATTGAGATCTTAAAACTTTTGAGCTTGGCGTATTCCAGGCTGTGTTCTACATAAGCAGTCACCTCCTTATCGATCTCAGAAAAATCGTGCTTCAATTCTTCAAAAGCCATGAGTTAGTTTTTCTGAAATTGTGCATTCTTTTTCTTGAGATCTTCTAATTTCCTCTCCAAGGTAGAAATGATATCATCGGCTTTGTAACTCATGGTAGAAATGGTTTCTTCCAATTTTTGTTCAAAAGCTTCCTTTTTCTCATCGGCTGTCTTGGTCAATTCTTCCTTTGCATGGACGATTCTTTCGGTAATATCCTCCTTAGCGTCCAACGCTTTCTTCTTAATTTTCATCCTGGTTTTAGTTCCTTCATCCGGAGCGTACAGGATACCGATTCCCGCTCCAATTGCAGCACCAGTTAATAATGCTAGCAATACATTTCCACTGTTATCTGTCATGACTATAAACTTTAAATTATTATGAGTACCCAATGTACGGGTTCAACAAGTCCTGTGAAATGATCTAGATCATTCCGCAGAAGAATATCGGGACCTTATTTTGTGTATTGAATAAATTGAACTACTATGAAAACTAAGACCCTGTTTTACCGACTGTTACTGATTGGGAGCTTCTGGTTAATGTTGGGCTGTGGACCAGTAATTGTGACTTCCAGGCCAACTTCTCCCCCACCGCCCTGGTTTTATCCGAATCGTATGGAACTGGTTCGCTATGTATACTTTCCAGAACTCACTATCTATTACGACCTGCATTCCAGCATGTATGTCTATCTGGAAGGAGGCGTCTGGATACGGCGTAAAGTGTTGCCTCCAAGGTACCGAACCTATAACCTAAGTAGGTCTCGGTATGTAAGGGTCCGGGATTACCGTGGGGATCAGATAGATCAATACCATCAGGAACGAAATGATCGCGGCAGAAGCAACCTGGAACGAAAGCGGACCCGTACCTAGTCTGAGAATATGTAGAACGATATACCCTGAATTATCATGAGAGCAATTTTTGCCTGGATAGTACTATTGAGCCTAACCGCCTGCGCGGGGCAACAAAAAGAACAGCAGGAAGGAAAAAAAGCTGCAAAAACTGAGATTGACACCCCAAAAGGGGCCTGGGAGGTTAAAAAGGAATATGACGAATATGGAAACCTGATCCGCTACGATTCTATCTATACCTGGTCTTACTCCAACATCCAGGGAGACTCCGTTCTGGTAAACCTGGACAGTATTATGGATCGCTTCCGGGCCCATTTTGAAGCCGACAGCCCGTTCCTCTGGCGTGATCGTTTCTCCTACTTTCCAAAAGCAGATTCCCTTTTTGTGAAAGAATTCTTTGATGAAGATTACTTTTTCAGAAACTGGGAGCAACAACAACAAGACATGCGGGAATTAATGCGAAAGATGGATTCATCCAGAAATGCCTTTTTGAAAAGATTCCACCCCGGTCTTATGGAGTCCGGTTCTCAATAAACCATTTCAGGGTATAACGGGCAATACCAGAAAAGGGACCTCCGTATGGAAAGCGATGCGTTTCACAACAGGGTCGCGGGTTATCCGGCTGAAAAAGCCATGTTGGCTGTTTATCATCGCAAGCATTCCGGCATGCGTTTCCGCTGACCATTCCCGGATACGGGCAGATACATCCGGGTAGTAGGCAAGATCTTCAAACCGATATTCCATGCCGGCCAGAAATCCTTCAAGCAATTTTTTCAGTTGCTGCTGTTCCTCATCAAGGGATTCCTCCTCGCTAATATGTGCCACCCTGAGGCTGGCTCTGGTTATACTCACCAGGTCGAGCAGGGGTTTCAATTCTGCCTTCTTGTAGTAATGTTTGTAATCCGTGGCAAAAAGGATCTCTTTGTAAAGCCCTATTTCATATTGTTCAGGCACCACCATCACGGGACAGTTATCAATATTGCGAATAACCTTAACGGTATTGCTGCCCAAAAAAACCTCCTTCATACCGGAAGCGCCCTGTGTCCCCATAAAAACAAAATCTATGTCCTGGTCTATCACATTTCGCCCAAGGGCATTCAACAAGGTGTCAGATTCCAATAATCCCTCAAATTGGTGTCGGGCAACTTTATTTATGGTGGTTAATCGCTTAATTATCTTATCCAACTTCTGTTTGGCCTCAGATTGGGTGATTTCATAAAGGCGGGTGTCGTGTTCCTTATTGATAGTGCTGACCAGTCCAGATGGACTCACCTGGTGTGCATGCAATACATAGAAGTGACAGGGAATGCTATCAAAGAGGTAAATGGCATACTGTATGGCATGCCAGGCATTCTTTGAAAAGTCTGTTGGAAGCAATATGCGCATCATAGTCAGGAATTATTCCCTTTGCCGGTTCAGGCTACAGGTCTGGTAAAACCAACAAGGGTAGCTTGCTGTGAAAACCAATGTTTTTAATTACGGGCTCATGGGTCAGGCGTTCCATAAAGGTATGCTGATAGTGAATTAGTGCGATCATATCTGCATCAGAAGCCTCTGTAAAATCCATAATAGCGGCTTCAATAGTACTCTGCATTACCCCTTTTCTAAAGTCGATAACAGCCCCTTCCAATCGTTTTTCAAGCAGGGCCTTGTTGGCAATTTGTTCGGAACTCAGATCAAATTCCTGTCCCACCTGGTATACGATAATTTTTGCCTCCCAGGCCTTTGCCAAATCTATAAGGGGCTTGAGTTCGTGCGGATCGTAATGGTGGGTGAAATCAGTGGGAAACACAACGGCGTGGAGCAATTTAAAATCGTGCTCTGAAGGAACCACAAGGATAGGGCAGTTCCTTACCTTGCGTATTACGTTTACGGCATTGCTTCCCATAAAAACCTCTTTGGCACCGGTTGCCCCTTTGGTCCCCATGACAATCAGATCAATATCCTGCTCCCTGATCATTTTTTGAATTCCGTCAACGAGGTCCTCAGCACGGGAAACAGTCTCAAAACTATGTCCGGACTCATGATGGTGTTCCCCCAGATAGTCTTCAATCTTATGCAGTTCCTGTTCTGTGTACTCGGCAAGGGAATCGTAGAGAACCCCTACCCGCTTTTTCGCTTTTTGCCCCAGAACCCCGGCAAAACTGGGCTCATAGGTGTGTAGCAAGTAAAAGTGACATCTGCGTCCTTCATGGAGTTTTAATGCTGTGAACAGGGCGTTCCATGCAGGGTCTGAGAAATCAGTAAGCACTAGTATCTTTTTCATGACTCCGTCTTTATTTAACAATTTTTCCCGTATCCCGGATTACCAAAAAGGGAACCTGAGTGTGGAATCCGATCTGGTCCACATTTTGCTTCCAGAGTAAGCGTTCCATAAAGGAGTGCTTACGGTTCATCATGGTAAGTAAATCGTAGTTATGTTCATCAATATAATCGATCACCGCATCGGGCATGGGGCCTACTTCTTTTTCCTCTAAGCGGTGGGGTATCTTAGCAAGACATTGTTTCAGGTGATCCTTATTCAACTTTTGTGCCTCGCTGAGCTCAAACGGCTCCTTTATGTGTAAAACCGTGATTTCCGCATTTTGTATAGCAGCAAAGCCCATAATGGTGTCTACTTCCTCTTCCTTATATTGTGTGCGATAATCGGTGGGGAATAAAATGGTTTTGACGGGTTTAAACTGGCATCCTTCTGGTATTACCAATATGGGCACCAAGGCTTTTCGTAAAACAAACACGGTATTTGTTCCCAGAAAAATCTCTTTCGCCCCGGTTGCCCCCTGGGTACCCATAATAATAAGATCGATGTCTTTTTCCTGAGAAACTTCATTGATCTCATCGGTCAACAAGTTAAAGGCCGATATCGTTTTAACCGTGTGCTTGGGATTTTTATAGGTAGCGCTTAGCTGCTCCAGGGTTTTATCTAAACCGGCTTGCGAAATATCGACCCCAATATCTGGAATGGCGCTGAATGAGGGTCCCCCCATCATATAATCCATTCGATAAAATGCCGGGGTGTAGGTATGAAGCAGGTAAAATGTACATACCTCATTTTTGAAGAATTCCATCGCATAGCTTATGGCATTCCAGGCGTTGTCGGAAAAATCCGTTGGCAGTAGTATCTTGAACATGGCCCAGGCTTTTAGTATTCTCTCAAAATTAAGGATAGCCCTGCGCCGATGCCATGATTATGATCAGTTAAGGCATACTCAAGCGCGCATCTAATTCTCATGTTGATAAACTCAGACTTTCTTTGCGCAACTGATCTTGATCATTTCAGGTACCCTGCGAATTTGCCATATTTATTCCTCTCATAATTTAAAAACACTTATTATGGCACTTAATTTCAATCAGTACGCACAAGAAGGAAATACCTTCCTGAAGCATTATGCAAAGGAAATGAACCTCGGGGATAACCGGGACAAGGCCGGCAGGATCCTTTCTTCCATATTACACGCACTTCGGGACATTATTTCTCCAGAAGAATCCTTGCAACTTATCGCCCAATTACCCATGTTCCTCAAGGCTGTCTATGTACATGGATGGAGCATAAAGAGGAAAAAGCCTAAAGTAAAACGTATCCCTGACTTCATTGACCTGGTACGCAAGCATGATGGCCCGGCTGCTATCAACGATTTTGAGTACAGCGATGAGGTAGCGGAACAGTACATCAACACCACCTTTATCTATCTGCGGAAATATGTTTCTTTAGGGGAAATGGAAGATATCCGTGACGGATTACCCAAGGAATTGAAGAGTTTGGTGTATTCCAACATCATGTTCTAAGGTGGGCTGTCCCCAGTCAGGTAACAAAACTATTCTTGCCTTCAACAGTGGGCAAAAGGCTGATTATTGTCATATTATTTCGCTTTTAACAGGCCTACCTTTGTGGACATTTTAATCATTTAACCAATAAATTATGAGAACGTTAGCACTAGTTTTATTGCTTGTTTTGATTCCGTTTTCCGGAGTTTCTCAAGACCTGGCTGAGATAGACGAAGTTGCTCCATTCAGCGAAGGAATGGCCGCCGTGAGGAAAGGAAGCCAGTGGGGTTTTATCAATGAACAAGGTGATCTGGTGATTGATTTTCGGGACGATCTTGTGTGGAACAAATTTGCAGATACCGGCCGGGAAGATGTTGGCGGGATCCGCCAGCCTATTTTCAGAGACGGACGTTGCCTGATCTGGGAAATGCTTGAAGAGGAAGAAATCAACGTATACGGATTTATCGACAAGACCGGAAAAACAGTAATAAAACCAGAATATCTGAATGTAACGGAATTTAATCAGGGGTATGCCATAGGTATTCTCCTTACTAAAACCTTTCGGGGTAAAAATAATTTCCAGCTCAATATCTACGAATATAAATTCAGCGAAGTAATCCTGGACACTCAGGGAGACATTATGCTCCTGCTAACCCAACGAGACAATATCCTGATGTCAAAAAGGAGATACGAGCTGCCTGACCTTTACGCCAAATTGCTGTCCCCAAAACTGGCAGCTGTCAAAAAAGGGGATAACTGGGAACTCAAAAAACTGGACCTGGAATAATGCAGGAACATGACTCGACTATAAACCTATGATAACAAAGGCCGAAATTGCAGATTGCTGCATGATTTCGGCCTTTTCTATGAATGAAAAATTACTAATTATGATCAATCGCAATACCCATTTTTACCTGCCCCTTCTATTTGTTCTGGGGCTGCTTTTATCTGTTTCCTGTAAGGACAACCCCAAAGCTGAGCAAACAAAATCAGTTCCAGAGGTGGCTATCACCCAGTCACTAGCCCCGCAATACAAAGATATTGCAGCATTTATGGGGCTGTCAATCTCCGATAGTACCGACATGGATAAGCTTCTCATTTTTAAGGCTCTTTACCCAAAGGATTCCCTTGTCAGCAGCGATGCTGCACAGAACTTAACGTTTTACAAGGGGATTGTAAAGAATGGCAAGGCCAGGGCCCTGCCGATTTTTGAATCCAGAGAAAAAGACCTCAGCCTTGTGCTATTCACGAAACGTGGCTATGTGGGATCCATTTGGGCCGAAGTGCTATTTCAACAAAATCCCCTGAATATTTTAGCAGTACGGTTTGGTTATGAGATGGAATCCGAGGGATATATTGCTCCAATTACGGAGGCTGCCTTTGTAGATCAGTTTACAGGTCGGGAAATCACTTTCGATGGAAACAGTTTCGCTTTAAACCAGGACAATAGCATCCTCATTGAAGGGAAAACTACGATAGATGGAATTTCCGGGGCAACTTCTACCTCCACAACCGTCATTGAGATGATGAATAATGGTTTTATAAACCTCAGCGGATATTTAAACCAATGAGATGAGCCCTTCTTTTTCTATTTGTGACATCACCCCTGAAAACATTGAGCAAGAAACCGTTTTTTGTATTAAGAATGTAAAAAGTCCGGGGTTTCAGCATAAGAAAAAATGGTTCATTAAACGCTACCTGGAAGGATTACGGATGCATATCCTGAAAGGTTTCGATGGGAAAATGGCAGGTTTTATCGAGTACCTGCCTGGAAATGTAGCCTGGAGGCCCGTGAATGCAGAAAGCTATATGTTTATCCATTGCCTCTTTGTGTACCCCAAGAAATACAAAAACCAGGGATATGGTTCTGCCCTGGTCCGGGAGGCTGAAGCCGTTGCCAGGAAGGCAGGGAATTCCGGCTTATGTACCCTCAGCAGCAAAGGAGCCTGGATGTCTAATTCAGATTTGTTTATGAAGCTGGGTTTTAACAGCATTGCTAAAAGGGGGCGGTTTGAACTATTATGCAAGAAATGGAATGCTGAAACTCCAGATCCTGAAATACGAAACTGGGAATTGCAGCAATCCCGTTATCAAGGCTGGCATTTGGTATATGCCGATCAGTGCCCATGGCATGATAAAGCGGTCGAGGCCCTTTGGAATACCGCCCAGGACTATGGCATAGACTTACAACTTACACGGCTTGAATCTGCCACAGAAGCCCAGCAAGCCCCTTCTGGTTTCGGGGTATTTAGTTTGCTTCGCGATGGAAAGCTTCTGGAAGACCACTATCTCAGCGCAACACGTTTCAAGAATATTTTAGAGCAGGAATTGAAGATAAATAGTTAAAACCTGGTTATGAAAAGAAATTTCGGTTTTTGGATAATAATTATAATTGGAATCCTATTACTTGTTTTACTATTACTGGGTCAAACGCTTGCTGTATTCAACTTCGATTTGGCAATAACTCTGGGGCTGCAGGAAACCAAGCGGGAAATTGGCGAAGTAGGTATTGCGTTTGCAAAGGGATTTGCATTGGCAGATACGCTGGTTTACGTACCCTTGTTGTTAATCGGGCTTATCGGCCTGCTTTCCAAGAGAAAGTGGGGCTACCTGGCCATGATGATTAGCCTGGGTATCACAGTCTACTGGCCCGTGGTACATCTATATGCTATTTATATTGAAACAGAGGCCATTAACCTGGATCCCGAAAAGTATATCACCTTCCCAATAACACTTACTTTTTTAATTATTTATGGCCTGTTCGGAATGGTGTACCTCTACAGAAATCATGCGGATTGATATGAAAAGGTCGGTAAGTAGTATTTTGCTCACAGTACTCTTAATCATCCTTGCCATTGGGGCCATCCCAGCGGGATTGAGCTTAATTATTGATCCGACAGGAGCAGGTATCGGACTGCCTTTATCCACTCTGGAATTCTCCCCTTTTCGGAATTTTTTAGTTCCCGGACTATTCCTTTTTCTGATTTTAGGCCTTTTCCCAGTAGTCATAGTTTATGGTCTGCTAAGTCAAAAACAGCTGGCCTGGTTTAATCGAATAAATCCAGACAAAAAGGAGCATTGGGCCCTGGCTTATTCGTTCTATGCGGGATTAATTCTGATCCTATGGATTTCCACCCAACTATTAATGGGGGTAACCCATGATATATTACATTTTGCATATACCCTATTGGGAATACTTATTGTAATCCTTTCTAAATTATCTGCTACAAGAAGCTAGTGAAACGCTGGTGGTTTCATTAGGTGTTTATCCGCATGTATATTTCGAAATTCCTCCAATTCATTCACTTTTCCTCTTTTTCCTCGGTAATACTTCTTCCGGGAAGGGGAACAATATGGTGGAGTTCTTTTCTGCGGCAATGTTAGACAGGGTCTGATACAGGCGCAACTTAATCGCTGAAGGGGATTTGTCTATCTGCAACCCGGCCTCCAGTAATTTATTGGCTGCTTGCTCTTCGGCCTCTGCCAGAATGATCCGTGCCCTTCTGGATCGTTCTGCTTCGGCCTGATTGGCCATCATACGCCTCATGTTCTCAGGTAGCTGGATATCTTTGATCTTTACATCCATGATTTCAATTCCCCATTCGTGGGTCTCTACCTCAACAATAGCCTTAATGTTTTTGCCCATTTCCTCCCGATTGGAAAGAATCGTATCCAGTTCTACCTTACCGCAAACATCCCGCAGGGCGGCCTGTGATAACTGGGTAATGGCAAAGGAAAATTCCTCCACTTCGAGTACGGCCTTTTCCGGATCGTAAATCTTAAAGAAAACCACTCCATCTATACTACAGGGGACATTGTCTTCAGTCATAACTTCCTGAGATACGATATTAATAGTGATCACCCGAATATCCACCACCTGTATGGTCTCCACAATGGGTATGATCCAGCGGAAACCGGGATTAAGGGTTTTAACATACTTTCCGAATCGGAATTTTAAGGCGCGTTTATATTCATAAATAACACGAATACCGGCCAGTAGAATTAGACCGAGAATAATGAGTAATAGGTACGTTGGATTCATAGTTACGAGATTTAAGAATTAATACTAGGGTATATATGGCAGGTTTTCCCGTCATTTTTCCCTTATTTCAGCATAGGTATCAGGCCTATACCGATTATTTATTTCCTTTCGGATGCTGTCGGATCATCCCTTTTCTAATGTCATTTTATCCTTTGTTTGCCTTTTGAGATGGCGAAATAAGGTAATATTCAACCAAACAAACCAGGCGATATAGCTACTAAATGTGACCTTCTGTACAACAGGCAAACTCTGTATGCCTGAGCCCGTTTCATAGATATAATAGTTACCCAGAAAAATAAACAGGCATAGCCATCCAAAACGCATAAGGCCTGAATATCCTGCCACCCGCATTTCGGCAAAAGCACTTAAAAGGGCAATGGTTCCAAAAGCTCCGGCAATGCGCACAGTAAGGTCGTGCGTCCCTGAAGAAAGCAACATGGTAATCGTAAAGGCCAAAATACCCGATAGCCACATAAGCAAGGTGTTCCAGTTCCTTCGTGAAAACAGAAAAGGGAGATGTGCCCAGAGATAGAGCAGGCTTACGCATAAGACACCCAGGGCAGCCCGCGCATAAAAACGGCCGCTGTTTATTTCTCCATTGACGGCTACCTCATCCAGGAGATCGCACAAATAATTGTTCCAGAAATTAAATTGTGCACTTGCAGGATCATTCCAGGAACCCCCGGGATAATTCAGGGCTGCTAAAATATAGAGCAGGATGAAAATACTCATCCCCAGGATTGGGAGCAGTATATAGCGGTGGCTGGGTGCATTTTGGAGAAAACGCATACATGTTCACTTTAGTTGCCGAATATTCTTTCGGGATGCTCTTTATTCTCAAGTATCTCCTTGTTCTTTCTTTTTGGACGACACTTTCTTTCTGGACTTGTGCCAACGGGATAAACCCCGAAGTTTTGATTTAGCCATCTGATGCGCCTTACTTCTGGTCATGCCCAGTTTTTGTGCTATGGCTATGTTTCTCGCCATCTTTTCTTCCAGGGTAATAATATGATCCGTGAAAAGCCCGTCCTGATAACATTCAAAGCAATAATCAGTGTTCGCGCTTCCATCTGCATAGGTTCCAAAATCGGACATACTCCTGATGGGTATACCACAATTCTGGCATATGTTGATATCCGTGGTTTTCATTGCTGTAAGTACAGAATTCGTTCGCTTTGTTGAACAACAAGATACTATCCCCCAAGGACTGGGCATATGATACTTATCAGGTTTTGGATAGCTGGATTAGAGGGCTAATCCCGTGCGCTCCGTCAGCATCTTCTTTAATCTGGGGGTTGTGCCGGAGTCAATCAGGTTAAGCGCCTTTACGCCACAGAGTTTCTGAACCATACCCCTGCCGGCAAGGGTATTGGAGGTAATACCGGTAACGATATCCGGAACAATCTCAAAGGCCTTCATGATCCCATAAACGGCATAAGGGTCTGATGCGCTTAAGACCATACACTTAATTTGATCCTTTATAAGTTTGATTACGATATCGCCATTGTAGGGTTCCAGGGGAGAAGCCCCAATTTCGAATATGCCAATATCTGCCTTTTGTTTTTCAATGTGACTTAACAACAACTGTATGCGTTCCTTAAATACTTTTCTGGGGCAGATAGAAGAGGGCAATCCTACATCAACGAAGTCCATTACCTTATCTGCTCCCACGTCCTTAATCGCCAGGATATCCTTGTACCTGCCAGCCCCGGCCAGTTTGGCCCCCACCACGTTGTAGTATGCTTGTTTGAACAGATTGGTGACAATACGCGCGGAGGTAGTTTTGCCTGCAGACATGGAGGTCCCGGCGAACAAGATTACCGGCGTTTTAAAGGGAACAATGGGGGTGGAGACAATGAAATCCTTCATTTGCACCTTATTCCTATACCGCATTACATGGCCCAAATACACCACTTCCATCATATTGGGGATAAATACAGATTTTGAGGTGAGCTTACCCAATAGCCCGGCAGCTGTTAGCACGTGCATTTTCAGGTCTTCACCCACCTTGCGCCAGGTTCCAGTGGCTTCCAGGGTAGCGTAACGTTCTCCCAAAGCGCCAATAATGGATTCTCCCCCTATAATTCCACGCATTCGCCCCGTGGTTAATTCCAGGGTCAGGATATTATTACTGCCGGGATTCAGTATTTTACAGGCCACATAATCTCCTGTTTCCCAATGGGTACGATCTAGTTTCTTCAGACCGAATTCTCTAATCGACAAGTCTGAAATACGTGTCAGAGAAGTGTAGATATATTTATGGTTCATGGCTTGTATTTAGGGGTTCTGTAATTAGTAACAAGGTCAACAAAGCCGTTCGTTCAATAAGTTTGTTCTTAAAAATGAACTCATGCAGGGCGTGCGCACCATCACCGGGGGTCCCCAGGCCGTCCAGTGTTGCGGTATACTGGCTGGTAGTATTTGCATCAGAGCCTCCTCCAGCGGTTGCTTGTTCCAGATCCAATCCCAATTGCCTGCCCTCCATTTGGGCTATCTTCCAGAGCTTTTGATTCCGCGCTGTCTTTTCCATGGGCGGTCGTCCAATACCCCCTTCTACGGTAATTTCAACATCCTTATGCTGGGGTTTCAGGCCTTTGATTTTCTGGGTAATGTAATGGCCGTCTTCCACCTCAAGAACCCTTACATCTACCACCGCTTTGCTCATCGGGGCTACCATATTGGGAGATATACCCCCCTCAATGGTCCCTACATTTACGGTAATACCCCTTTCCATATCATTCATCGCATATAGTTGCTGTACCTGATGTGATAATTCAACTATCGCATTAATTCCTTTGGTAGGATCCAATCCGGCATGAGCCGCTTTACCCTTTACTGTTATGGTAAACCGGCCAATACCTTTTCTGGCAGTTTTCAACTTGCCATCCAGTCCAAGAGGTGGTTCCAGAACAAAAGCTCGGTTAGCCATTTTTGCCAGTCTCCTAATGATAGCAGTAGATTCCCAACTACCTATTTCCTCATCCGAATTGATAATGACTACGGGTACTACCTCATTGGGTAAGGGCATGCTCTGAGTCGCCGCCAGGGCAAAAAAGATCTGGGTAAGGCCTGCTTTCATATCATAAACTCCCGGGCCCTTCATCCTGCCCCGGGCATAGGAAAGCGGCATTTCCTCAAGGGTGCCGGTAGGCCATACCGTGTCACAATGTCCAATCAGTAGTTGAATGGGCCGGTTGGCTTCCCGGTTTCCGGGTCTGGCGTAGAGATATCCTCCGGTTTTTTTACCGGGTACATGGATTGCGTAATATCCCAGCGCTTCAAATTGCTCCCGCAGGTATTCTAAAATAATATGCTGGGGCTCAATTT
>JABDRK010000275.1 GCA_013041785.1 Eudoraea sp. | reverse complement strand
GACCTGATCAATAATTTTGTGCCTTTCTTTGGATATGATTTCCTAAGCCTTCCCGGGAATAGTTATGTAAAAGCCTTCGCCAGGCTCGATTATGAATTTTCCGCCAATAACCACCTGTTGTTTTGCGCTAATTACGCCAATGTAGAAGACGATATCTTCCGTACCGGCGAGTGGTTTACGGCTCCTGATTTCTCCGGATACGCCCTGGGTTACGGCTGGGAGTCCTTTCTTGGGCCTGTACAGGTTCTCTATTCCTGGTCACCAGAACGAAAAGCCGGCAATTTCTTTTTCAGTGTGGGATACTGGTTTTAATACAAATAACAGATTTACAGGGATTTCTAGCCGTTTGCAAATTCAAAAATTTCCAGTTTTTTCCGATATTTGTAATATTAGTTATTTCCCATGATGCAGTTAGTCATAGATATTGGCGCACACCTGAGGGCAATGTGGTAGCAGCATTCTGAACCCCGATTTAAGAGCGACAGAATGGCTGATCATTCACACTATTAATATCAAAAACATTATCATGGCTACATTAGACAACACTTCACTACACCTGCCTGTGGAAAATCCTGAGGCAGAAGACTTCCTGCCCCTTTTGGGCACAGACCACGTTGAACTTTATGTGGGTAATGCCAAGCAGGCGGCACATTATTATATGTCGGCCTGGGGGTTTCAACCCTTGGCTTATGCGGGTCTTGAAACCGGACTGAAAGACAGGGTATCCTACGTTTTGCAACAGGACAAGATCCGACTTGTGCTCACCTCCCCGCTAAAACCCGGGGGAGAAATCAACCAGCATATCAACTCTCATGGGGATGGCGTGAAAGCCATTGCCCTTTGGGTAGACGATGCCGAAAAGAGTTACAGGGAAACCACCTCACGTGGGGCTGAGTCTTATTTTGAACCCAAAATCCTGAAAGATAAACACGGGGAAGTAAAATTATCCGGAATTCACACTTACGGGGAAACCGTTCACGTTTTTGTAGAACGAAGCAAATACACGGGGCCTTTCCTTCCAGGATATCAGGAATGGAACCCCTTATACCAGCCAAAGGGAACCGGACTTAAATATATAGACCATATGGTGGGGAATGTGGGCTGGAATGAAATGAACAAATGGTGTGAGTTCTACGCACATGTTATGGGATTTGCCCAGCTTGTTTCCTTTGATGACAAGGATATCTCAACGGAGTATACGGCCTTGATGAGCAAGGTGATGAGCAATGGTAACGGCAGGATCAAATTCCCGATTAATGAGCCGGCAGATGGCAGGAAAAAATCACAGATCGAGGAATACATAGAATTTTATAATGGTGCAGGGGTACAGCATATGGCAATGGCTACCGACAATATTATTGAAACGGTAACCGAACTCCGGAATCGTGGGGTGGAGTTCCTCACGGTACCCGCTACCTACTACGAAGATGTACTGGACCGTGTAGGTGAAATAGACGAAGACCTGTTACCTCTGAGTGAACTGGGAATACTGATTGACCGGGATGATGAGGGCTACTTGCTACAGATATTTACCAAACCTATACTGGACAGGCCCACTATGTTTATTGAGATCATTCAGCGGAAAGGAGCCAAGTCTTTTGGGAAAGGAAATTTCAAAGCATTGTTTGAATCCATAGAGCGCGAACAAGCCTCCAGAGGTACCCTCTGAGGGCTGCTAGTTCTTAAGAATTTGTAAAATTCAGACTGAGAACGGTAAAGTATTGTTAAGGTACTCGTTAAAGTACGTTAAAAGGGTTTAAGGAACTATGAGCTTGTATTAAATTGCAGCCATATAAGGGGTGGTTCCCTTATTACTTTAAGTATTGGTTTTTCATAATTTAAAGTTTGGTTGGTTATTTAGGAAAGCCCCGACAGCCTGTCGGGGCTTTTTTTATGCAATAGAGTGGTATAAATTTTGTTTAAGCTTATGTAAATCCTTTATTGATAGGGTAGTAATTTGATATTTTTGTTCCAAATCAGCTATGAATAAATTAGGTTTCATCCTCATACTTCTCTTCAGCTGTGGTGTTTTCGCCCAGAATGGCAGCGCCTATGCTGAAAAGCCTTCGTCATTCAAGGCAGGGGAATGGCTCAAATTCAGGATTCATTATGGTTTCCTGAATGCCAGTTATGCTACGCTGCATGTGCTCAACGATAGTATTGACAACATTCCCGTTTATCATGTTGTGGGAAAAGGCAGGACTACCGGATTTGCGAGTCTGTTTTTTAAAGTCGATGACACTTATGAGAGTTATTTTGATAAAAAAGATGGGAAACCCTACCGTTTTCTCCGCAAAGTTGATGAACGGGGATATACCAAAGACATAGAGATCAATTT
>JABDRK010000260.1 GCA_013041785.1 Eudoraea sp. | reverse complement strand
TGGGATTTTTTCGAGATCCGTATCCAGGCCTACACATAAGAAAGATTTTTTCTGCCGTATTTGTTGTTCCAGGTAGGCTGTTTTCATAAGATGCATTAAAAAATCTCCGAGGCTTCCCGCAATTTTTCTGTATTCTCCACCAACATCAATTCGTCAAGAATACGCTGCAAATCCCCGTTAATGATATTCTGTAAGTCGTATAGGGTAAGGCCTATGCGGTGATCGGTGACGCGGCCCTGCGGATAATTGTAAGTCCTGATCTTTGCCGAGCGGTCTCCACTACTGACCTGCGAATTTCGCTTTGCGGCATCTTCTTCCTGTTTTTTGGCCAGCTCCATATCGTACAGCCGGGACCTTAATACTTTAAAGGCCTTGTCCTTGTTTTTGTGCTGAGATTTCTCGTCCTGACACTGGGCCACTATGCCCGTTGGGATATGGGTTAGGCGAACTGCGCTATAGGTGGTATTAACCGATTGTCCCCCGGGTCCGGAAGAACAGAAATAATCGACACGGACATCTTTAGGGTCTATTTGTACGTCAAAATCCTCAGCTTCGGGGAGCACCAAAACCGTCGCCGCACTGGTATGCACCCGTCCCTGGGTTTCCGTTTGTGGGACCCGCTGTACCCGGTGTACTCCAGCTTCAAACTTAAGGGTGCCGTACACATCCTCCCCACTAACTTCAAAGTGGATCTCTTTAAAACCACCACTTGTCCCCTCGCTTAAATCGATCACATTGGTTTTCCAACCACGGGATTCACAGTATTTGGTATACATGCGAAACAGGTCCCCGGCAAAAATGCTGGCTTCATCTCCACCCGTTCCGGCACGGATTTCCATAACCACATCTTTGGCATCCTCAGGGTCCTTGGGAATAAGCAGCAATTTGATTTCTTCCTCCAACCTGGGTAAGGCTTCCCTGGCTTCATCCAGCTGTAGTTTTGCCATTTCCATCATTTCATCATCGCTACCATCCGCAATGATCTCTTCGGCCTCTTTCATACGGTTACTGATCTCTATGTAGCGATCGCGTTTGTCCATGATCAGCCTGAGGTCTTTGTACTCCTTATTTAACCGGATATACCGTTTTTGGTCCGAAATCACATCTGGCTGAATGATCAGATCAGATACCTCATCGAAGCGCTGTTTAACGATGTTTAACTTATCTAGCATGGATAGACTGCTTAATTTGCGAAGTTACAATTTTTAACAGGGACAGGAAAGGCCCGAAATGGAAACCATATGCTGTGGAAACGGACCGGTTTAACACCGGCTAGGGGTTTAGCATCTTAAGCCCCATACTGGAAGTTAATTCACCAAAGTTGTCGATAATAATCACTTCGGTATCGCCCAATTGATTGATCAGTTCCAGGCCTTCCTCCTTACCCAGAATATGAATAGCTGTTGCCAGGGCATCACATAACTCCGCATTTTTACCAAAGACGATTACGCGGATTATCCCGGTTACGGGATATCCCGATTTTGGGTGTAAAAGATGCGAATGCCTTTTATTATTGATCGTCACATACTTGTCGAACTTGCCACTAAAGGATGCTGAGGATTCCACTAGCGGAACCCAGGTAAACATGCGATGGCTACCTAAGGGGTTGGCTACCCCAATAAGCCATTTCTCCCCGTTAGCCTTCGTCCCCCAGGCTGTGACGTCACCCGCCGCATTAATAAAACCGGAAGAAACCTGTTTGGATAAGAGTAACTCCTTGGCACGGTCTGCTGCATAACCCTTGCCGATGGCCCCGAAGGCAATTTTCATTCCTTTTTCCGGCAGGAAGACCGTATATTCCTCCCGATTGAGCTCAATTTTATGATATCCAACCCGGGATACCGCAGCTCTGATCTTTTCCGGGCTGGGTAGCTTTGCCATAGTCCCATCAAACCGCCAGACTCCGTCGAGGGCAGCGTATGTAATATCAAAAGCACCATTGGTTATCTCAGAAATCTGCACACATCTTTCCAGCAAATGGAAAAGTTCATGACTCACCCGCACCGGTTGTACGCCTGCATTTTGATTGATAAGGGAAGTTTCGGAATCCGGATCCCAGGATGAGATCATGCGTTCAATACGCTTAATTTCATCCACAGCTTCCTGAATATTGATATAGCCTATGTCTTCATTGGAAGCAACAACCGTAATTTCGAAGGGACTACCCATTAGGGTAAAAGTGCGCTTTACCGCAACCATCTGTGCGGGTCTGCTGCTCCCCAGGAGCAGAAAACAGGAAAAAAATAAAAGCGCTGTAATTCTCACGGCTATAAGATTTGGGACTTAAAACGGGAACACCAAAGGACCAGGACAGGTTCGCTACCTGGATTTTTTGTTTATGTTATTTCTATTCAAACACCCTCAGGATATCTCCATTTAATTCCGTGTTAAACACTTTTAGCGGATTGCTCGTAATTTGATTGAGCGGAGTACCGCTTTGATCAAATTCAGACCCGTGTGTGAAACAGCGGAAAAATCCTCCATTTTCTGCAATAAATCGCACCTGGTCTGTTTGCTGATGGCTGCAAATCTGACTGGCTGCTACAAAATTGCCTTGCAGGTTTTTTACGACCACAACATCATTTTTTAAAATAAAATCCCCGTTATTCTGGAGATTTGACCCTTCGGCCGAGTTCAGATCAATAGTAAAATCAACCCCGGTAGGTACGGGATTTTCTCCACCATTGTCATCCTTTGAACAACCCTGTAAACATGGGAACGTTAGCGCAAAAGCAGCGCCGGCTCCCAAACTTTTTAAAAATGTCTTCCTTTCCATAACACTTGTTATTAATACATATAATAGAAACCCTACCCGCTTAGAGCAGGTGTACGCTATATGAAAACGCCAGAAACAGGGGAATCGTATACCTTAATAGGAAAAGGTACCCCGGGGACTTTTTATGGTAAGTTTTTTGCCTTTAGCACCTTCTACCCTGCCCACAATTCGGGACGATATTCCAAAGGTTTCCGAAATAGCAATAAGCTCCGCTGCCACAGCTTTGTCTACATACAATTCCATACGGTGACCGCAATTGAATACCTGGTACATTTCCCGCCAGGGGGTTCCCGATTCTTTCTGGATCAAGGAAAACAACGGGGGTACCGGAAACAGGTTGTCTTTGACCACATGCAGGTCGTCAATGAAGTGCAGGATTTTCGTTTGTGCCCCGCCGCTGCAATGCACCATCCCATGAATCTCCTTTGCGCTATACTTTTCCAGCATCTTTTTGATTACCGGGGCATAGGTCCGCGTAGGCGAAAGGACCAGTTTTCCTGCGTCCAGCGAGGTTTCAGGCACTTCATCGGTGAGCTTCATGCTGCCGGAATAGACCAATTCTTCCGGAACAGCCTGATCATAGCTTTCGGGGTACTTTTCTGCCAGGTAGCGTGAAAAAACATCATGCCTTGCAGAAGTAAGGCCGTTACTGCCCATACCGCCATTGTATTCCCGTTCATAGGTGGCCTGCCCAAAAGACGCAAGCCCCACAATAACATCTCCTTCCCGGATATTGGCATTATCTATTACATCGGCCCGCTTCATGCGCGCAGTTACCGTAGAATCCACAATTATGGTTCGCACAAGGTCCCCAACATCAGCAGTCTCCCCGCCAGTGGAGTGGATTACAATCCCGAATTGTTCCAATTCAGCAATCAGTTCTTCCGTACCCTGAATAATGGCCTTTATAACCTCGCCCGGGATCAGGTTTTTATTACGGCCGATCGTAGAAGACAAGAGAATATTGGAGGTCGCACCTACACAGACCAGATCGTCAATGTTCATAATGAGTGCATCCTGGGCAATTCCCTTCCAAACCGATAAATCCCCGGTCTCTTTCCAGTACATATAGGCCAGGGAAGATTTGGTACCAGCCCCATCGGCATGCATCACCAGGCAATGGTCTTTATCTCCGGTTAAATGATCGGGTACGATTTTACAAAACGCGCTGGGAAATAGCCCTTTGTCTATGTCCTGGATGGCGGCATGCACATCTTCCTTGGAGGCGGATACCCCCCGCTTGGTATATCTTTCACTGGCAGATGATCCCATGGGTCTAGTTTAGCCACAAAAATAGGAAACCTGGAAAACTAACACGGGTTACCCCGGGCTTATATGACAAATAAATACGAATTATTTAATGAAGAGTAATTCCCGGTATTTAACCAGCGGCCAGGCACGGTCATCTACAAGTCGTTCCAGCTTATCGCAATGCCTCCGGATACCTTCAAAATGCGGTCTTACATCCTCACAATAGGCAAAGGCTTTTTTATGGATATCCGTCATGGCATTGGCCTTCTTCCGCGCCTCTACCATGATATCGGTTTTTTTCTTCACCGCTGTCAGGTGTTCCGAAATCTGCTCAATAAGGTTCAGCGTACCTTCAGTAAGGTCTTTATGGGCCGCTCCGTAAATTTCCTTGAGTCCGAGGACATTTTGGATCAGCGTATTCTGGTAATTAACCGCTACCGGAATGATATAGCTGTTTACCAATTCATTCATTACCCGTCCCTCGATCTGAGTTTGGAGAATATAGGTGTCAAATTCTACCTCCTGCCGTGCCCTGACCTCCGTTTCCGTCATAACCTCCATGTCCCCGAACAGGGCAAGGATTTCTTTGGAAGTCATGATCTGAAGGGCTTCGGGGGTTGTGCGATTGTTGCTCAGTTTCCTTCGTTTAGCTTCAGCCACCCAATCAGCACTATATCCGTCACCGTCAAACCGAATCCGTTTGGAGGATTTAATGTATTCCCTCAGTACATTGAAAATCGCCTCGTCCTTTTTCAGCTTTTTCTTTTCAATAAGGGCATCCACTTCTTTTTTAAACTCCTGCAATTGCTTAGCCACTATGGTATTCAGCACGGTCATGGGC
>JABDRK010000257.1 GCA_013041785.1 Eudoraea sp. | reverse complement strand
GAATTATCCAGATATATAATGGTTTCCTTAGATTTTTCAACATCCACATTGGCCAAATACGGCCCGGAGAATGCCATGATCAGCATGGCAAGCAGCAGTAGTCTGCTAAAAAGCAAAAGCCATCGCTTCAGAGAACGGGCTTTACTTGATTTAGCGGTTACCTTTTGTAAAAGCCGCACATTGGTAAATGGGGTTTTCCGGAATTTTCTCAGCTGAATAAGGTGTACAATAATGGGGATCAGGAGAAGAAAAAGAGCCCAAAAGATTTCCGGATATTTGAATTGCATTCCCAACCTTGATTGGACAAATATAGGAAGTAGCCCACGATTATTGTCAGGGTTTGCACAATTTTAGCAACAGGGCAGGAGCATATCAACAAAAGAAGAATGCGTCCCCGGTATTATTTAAATTTAGTTGGCCCAGGTATTGCCTGATATCCTCCTGGGCGGATGCGTTAGCAACTGAAATAATACTTTGGGGATTCTCCAGTCCGGCCAGTTGCGTATAATGGATCAGGGATTGGTCATAAATACGTTTCCCAATCTTATTCGGATTATCGCACAACCAGGTGAAGGGGACTCCTTGTTCTTTAAGTCCTTTTGCCAGGGTCTTTCCCTTATATCCTGCCCCCCAAATTACAAGCGGACGACTGCGGTCGTAGTCCAGCTTCAGGAAATAATGGAGTTTGATCTGCAGGAAATAATTCTGAGCGTAGTGTTCACTGGTTCTTGAAGTCCTGCTGTCATAATCCCTCCACATATGAAGTGTTTCACTGCAGGGGATGCATTTCAATCCCTGCTCATAGAAGCGAAAGGTGAGGTCATAATCTTCGGGATAACGATTGGAAACAAAAGCACCACTGGCATCCAGGTCCTCACGGGAGATCATCCAACAAGGGGAAGGAATTACGCATTCCTTGTAGATCTCCTTATAGTTTTCCCCTTGCTCAGTTAAGGCATTTATCCAGCTTTCATATCGGGCATAACCGTCGCTGATTCCACGATCTGAGAAGTATTTCACTTTTCCTACCGCCACATGACCTTTTCCATGGGATTGTAGCCCGGATAACAAACATTGCAATTTATCAGGGTACATTATATCATCTGAATCCATGCGGGTGATAAATTCTCCTGAGCTCATGGCATAGGCAGTTCTCAAAGCCGGTATAATGCCCTTTCCGGAATTGAGGCTGAGTTTAATTCTGGGTTCCCGACCAGCGTATTCCTGCAAAATATCCGTACTGTGGTCTTTGGAATGGTCATCTACGGCCAGTAATTCCCAGTGAATATACCCCTGATCAATAATTGAATCCAGGCATGCCTCTAGAAATCTGGCCGTGTTTTTATAGGGCATCAGGATGCTAATGAGTGGTTTAATCATTTGAAAGATAGGATCAGTCCTTATAGAAATCTTTCCAAACTACCGTTTTTCCGGTTTTGGCAGCATGCTTTGCAGCTTCGAGTATTTGCATCACTATGGTATTGTTTTCAGGAGAGGACAGCTCGTAGGGCTCCATTTCATATTCATTCCGAACCACTTGTTTTAAAAGAGCAAAAGGATCATTCCTGGATAGGGGCAATTCTGAGGCATTGATTTGTTCAGGACCTGCTTCTTCGGATTCCTGAATTATCATATCGCTTGCATTTTTGCAAATCACATAGCCTGATGTTCCATAGATTTCCATATCCTTCCTGTTATGGGACCAGTTCCAGGAGGCTTGAATAATTACCTGTGTTTCGTCATAAGTAAGTACTACAGTGGCTTCATCTTCTACCTTGGGATATAAATGTGGTTTTAACTGCTGGGTTACGCAGGTTACCGTCTCCGGAGTTTGCCCATTCAGCATCCAGGTGGCAATATTGGCGCCATAACACCCAAAATCTGTCAGTGCCCCGCCACCATTCATTATCGGATCGGTCAACCACTCCAGGAATTCGGGATTGCAACCGATTTCAACAGGGCCTGGATGCCCGGTATTAAACACCATTCTCTTCAAGTTCCCTATTCCTTTTTGTTCATGCAGAATTTTGTAGGCATCATAGGTGCTGCCATACCAGGATGTTTCATAATTTGTCAGCAGATGAATCTGGTGTTTTTTGGCCAGTCTTACCATTTCCCGGGCATGCTTATAGCTTACAGCCAGAGGTTTTTCAACCATAACATGAATGCCTCTGGGGGCACAATACTGTACTACCTCAAGATGGTCATAGATGGTGTTGAAGGCGGTAACCGCTTCAGGGCTAACTGCAAGGACCATCTCTTCCATACTGTCGTATACCAGGTCCATGGAATATCCATGCTGTTGTGCATATCGCATGGCCAGTTCCCGATTGGGTTCTACAATTCCTACAATTTCAATATCGCCCCGGTCTTCACGTCCCAGAATCCAGTGTACGTGCGTATGCACTAAACCAACAACGCCTACCCGAAGTGGTTTTTTATCTGATTTCACCTGAACATTATTGTTTACTGCTTCCGAATTAAGCTCACACTTTCCAATGACAGGCCAGAACATCAGGAGGCATAGGAGGGTATGGAGAATGCGAGAGCTAATCCAACTCATTCTTTTCCTAAATTTAGGGACTGGGCTTCTGATATAGCCTTTTCCGTTAGTGGCGCCATAACCTCATACCCTTTTTGATTGGGGTGAACGCCATCGTATCCCAGGGATTTCTTTAAACCATTATTTCCATCAGTCATAGCAGAAAAATAGTCCAGGAAAACAATATTTTCTTTTCGTGCGTAATGTGCAATCCTGGCATTGAGCTCCGGTATTTTCTGGTGCGGCTTCAGGCCTGGTCGCCATGGATAATCATAGGCAGGCAATACAGAAGCGAGCACCACCGCAATTCCATTGGCCTTGGCCAGTTGGGTCATGGATCTGAGGTTGTCCATTATTTGGTCCAGCGTCATTGGTCCGGTGTTCCCGGCGATATCATTGGTCCCGGCCAGGATGACCACAACAGCGGGCTTAAGATTGATCACATCCTGCCGAAAACGCAAAAGCATCTGGGGTGTGGTTTGTCCACCTATTCCCCGGTTGATATAGGGTTTGCCTTCAAAGTATTCCGGGTAATGGCTCAGCCATCCTATGGTAATGGAATTGCCCATAAACACTACACGCTGTTCGCCTTTGGCAGGGGCTCCCAGCTGGGCATTTGCCGTTTTGAAGTGGCTGAGTTGAGGCCAGTCCTGAGCCAATAGCTGCTGCTCATGGCTGATTACCATATTGATGAATAGAAGAATCAGGAATGTTCTTGATTTCCATGGGGTTTCCAAAATGCTAAAAAGATCCATTGTGCTCTAATACTTGGCGCTTTTTCCCCGGGTTAAGG